>NZ_QGTV01000004.1:0-157619 GCF_003182335.1 Chryseobacterium sp. AG844
ATTGTATCGAGTTTGCAATTGGGATTTTGTATATAATCCCCGTTCATATTCAGAGACAACTTGTCGTTTGAATGCCTCACTGTATTCTTGGACAGGGGACGATGTTTTTTTTAGATTCATAAGGATGACTAATTTTATGGTTTTTTAGTCAACCTTTTTCAGGACGAGACATCCATAAAAAAAACCTGCATTTCTGCAGGTTTTTCTTTTATTTCAGATTATTCTAGTTCTTTTTCTTCACTTTACTGGCTTTTACCTTTTTCACCTCATCTTTAATGAAAGGATATTTTTTCTGCATATCCTTCGCTAAAGAAGCGTCAAGTTCCAATGCTTTTTGAAGAGATTCAAAACCTTTATCCTGATCTTTCAGATTGTAGTAGCAATTGCTCAGCTGATAAAAAAGTTCTGCTCTGTAATGCTTTTTTATGGCTCTGTTCAAGACTGTTACCGCATCTTCATACTCTCCTACCAACATCAAAACTTCTGAATAGGCATACCAGTTGTAAAACCTTGAAGGTTCTGCATCTACCAGTTTTTTAAGACAGGAAAGGCTTTCTTCAAATTTTCCTGAATCAATGAATAAGAACGCTAATCTCTTTTGATAATCAAGATTGTTTTCATTCAGCTGGGTAGCTTCTTTGGCAAAATGCAATGCTTCAGACATTCCGCCCATTTCTTCGTAAAGATAAGATTGTTCCATCATGGCAAGATAAAACTGAGGGTCTTCTCTTAATGATTTCTGGAATGCATTTAAAGCCAAAATAGGCTGTTTTAAGGCCTTATTACATAATCCGATCTTATAAAAAGTAAATGCCTTTGTGTATTCCAGCTCCAGCATTTCTTCATACGTTTCGATCGCCTTCTGGTATTGTCCCAAAGCTTCATAACAAGCTGCTTTATTGGCATATACTCCTACAGAGTTTGAGTTGATTGCCAGTAAATAGTCGTAGCCTCTTATCGCTTCATCATAATTTTTTCTGTTAAAATAGAATTGTCCGTATTCAAACCAGGCGGTTTCAGAATAAGGGAATTCATCTAAATATTCATTAAGAAAGGCAATAGCCTCCTCACTCTTATTCAGGTCACTGAAGCACACCATAGCATTTTCCAGCGAATATTCATCCGTAGGATCTTCCTTCAGTGCTTTCCTGTAATGTTTAAGAGCGTTAAAAGGATCTCCGAGATTCACATATTCGTCCGCAATAAAGTTGTGGAGAAAGTTTTCTTCTTCCTCTAATGTCAAAGCTTTTTTGCAGATTTCAATGGATTTTCTGGGATTTCCTAGGTTCGAATAATACTTGGCGTAACAAACCAAAAAGTCTGTATTCTCCATAGAAGCGCCTTTCAGTTCGTCAATAAGTTCTTTCGCCGTATTATAGTCTTCCCATTCCAGAAGGATTTCAAGTCTTTTGATCTTAATATCCAACGAATTAGGGTGAAGCTTCAGTCCATAATTAACAGCCATGTCAGCGTAATTAAAATCACCAAGCTCCAAATAATAAACAATGATATCTTCCAACTCTTCTGTATCAAAGTAGAATTCGTCATTGTTTTCCATCATTTCCTCGAACTTTTTTACAAGTTCATTTCCAAAATACTCTTCCAATAGTGTCCTCTTTGTCGGCCTGATGTCTGAATTTGCTTACAAACCTCGGCAAACGTTTAATTAATAATATATCTGAAACTGATATTCAAATATTTATGCAAAGTTGCAACTTTTTTTTGAATATTCCATTTCATAAATTTCTATTATAAAAATAGTAAAAAAAGAAAACCGATAAAAGGATTGTGGATAAAAAAACGGAAATTGGGGTTAAATTCTTATGACCAGGCGTTTTCCACTTTGTATCTCAGCATTCCATACGGTTTCGATATTTTTAATATCAACATCCTGTGTTTCCATTTTAATTTTTCCTTCTGCTGCTGCCTGAAACATTTCAGGGATGATTTTTGAGAACAGGAGGTGAGATTCTTCTTTCGTCCAACTTCCCAATCCTGATCCGGAAATCTGAATATCCGTTCCTCTGAGAATCTGTGAAGACAGCTGTATAGTATCTCCGCTCATCCCTCCGATCGTTACAAGTTTTGTTTTGTGGGAGAAGGTTCCGTCACCTTTAAGGGCAGACAATAACACTTCTACAGAATGTCCCCAGATATAGTCTATGATAGCATCTATAGGGGTTACCTTATGAATTTCTTTTATTTTTTGCTTAAAATCATGATCTTCCAGTCTGAGTGAAATCACCTCATCGGCACCTAATTCAAGTAAAGACTGCAAAGATTCTTCATTTCTTCCGGTAACGATGATCTTACCAGCTCCGTATAATCTGGCCATCTGAACAGCTATTCTTCCTGTAATTCCTGTTGCTCCGTTAATCAGAATGGTATTTCCCGGCTGCAATCCTGCTTTGAACTTCAAGGCCATTGCAGATCCCATTACTGCATTGGGTAAGGCTGCTGCTAAAGAAAAATCCAGTTCTTCAGGAATTGGAATGATCATTTTTTTATCAGCCACGGCCTTTTCCGCTATCGTCCCTTTTTTGCTGAAAAAATACACTTTATCTCCGTTTTGAAGATATCCTGCTCCATCTGTTCCGATAACTGTCGGCTGGTGTTCCTGGTTTTCAGTTGAATAGTGATTTCCACCTGCTCTGGCCCTGTCGAGGTTTTTAATCGACGCTGCTTTTACAGAAATCAAAATTTCATTGTCCTTTACTTCAGGGGGCGGAAAATCTGCATATTGTGGAATACTTCCTTTTTCAAATACTACTGCTGCTTTCATTCTTTTTAATTTTTACGTAAAATTAGGAGGGAAGAAGGCTGCGAAGCGATAACATTTGTTATGAGTTTTGGATTTTGGGAAAGGAAGCTGGGGGTTTATAAAGACGGTAATAGAGTTAAAACAGTTAAAACGCTGCGGTCGCTAGGAAACATGATATTGTTATTATTTGCGAACATTGCATTTAAGATGAGTCAGAATTTATGCAGTTTCTTTTTAAACTTCCGGCTTCCGGCTTCCATCTTCCCGCTTATTTCAATCTTTCTTTCAATATTTTACTTTTGATTCTGCTGAGATGTACGGTTGTAATCCCAAGATAGGAAGCTATATAATGCTGCGGAACTCTTTTGATAATTTCCGGTTTTTGCCTGACAAGGTTCAGGTATCGCTGCTGTGGTGAGTCTTTAATGAATGAAAAGAAATGTTTCATATAATCGAATACTCTTTCAAAAAGAGCATCCATAAAGAAATTTCTGAGCTCTGGATTTTCATAAACTTCTTCTAAGAAAGCTTCCACATCAGGTTTGTTGATTCTGTATAAAATACATAGTTCTATGGTCTCAAATGACACCATACTCGGCAGGCCTTTTTTAAAACTTTCAAGGGATGAAAACATGGTACTTTCAAGAAAAAACTGGAATGTTATATCTTTTCCGTCGTTATTGTACCAGGCTCTTACCATACCTTTTTCAATATAATAGGCATTACAGGACACCTCGCCTTCTTTTAAAAGCAAAGTTTTGGAAGGAACTTCCATGCGTTCGAAACTGCCCAGAAATTTTCTCCACTTTTCTTTGGGGAAAGGAAATCTGTCTTTGATATGTTCAAACATTTCTGATATAAAAAAGAACGGACAATATGCCCGTTCTTCCTATATTATTAGATTAAACTCTTGATTTTAGCAATGATATCATCTCCCAACTGATCGGCTTCTTCCTGAGATTGAGCTTCAGTATAAATTCTGATGATTGGCTCTGTATTGGATTTTCTAAGGTGAACCCAGTTGTTTTCAAAGTCTATTTTTACACCATCTACTGTAGAAACTTCTTCATTCTTGTATTCCTGCTCCATTTTGCTTAAGATCGCATCTACATCAATCTCCGGTGTCAGCTCTATTTTCTTTTTACCCATGAAATAGCCCGGATATCCTGCTCTCAGTTCAGAGACAGTTTTATTTTCTTTGGCTAGATGCGTTAAGAACAGTGCAACCCCCACTAAAGAATCTCTTCCGTAATGTAAATCAGGGTAGATAATTCCTCCGTTTCCTTCTCCTCCAATGACTGCATTTTTCTCTTTCATCAAAGTAACAACGTTTACTTCTCCTACAGCACTTGCAAAGTATTCTGAGTTGTGAGTCTGTGCCACATCTCTCAAAGCACGGCTTGAAGAAAGATTGGAAACAGCTACTCCATTTTTATGTTTCAGTAAGTAATCTGCAACGGCAACCAGGGTGTATTCTTCCCCAAACATTTCTCCTTTTTCATCAATAAGGGCCAATCTGTCTACATCCGGATCTACAACGATTCCCAAATCTGCATTTTCTTTCTTCACCAATTCGCAGATATCTCCCAAATGTTCTTTTAAAGGCTCAGGATTGTGTGGGAAGTGGCCTGTAGGCTCACAATACAATTTAACGGTTTCACAACCTAATTTATCTAAAAGCATTGGAATAGCAATCCCTCCTGTAGAGTTTACCGCATCCAGAACAACCTTAAAGTTCTTCGCTTTGATCGCATCCACATCTACCATTGGCAAATCCAGGATCTGCTGAATATGGATATCGAAAGCATCGTCTCTTGTTTCATATTTTCCAAGATCATCAACTTCTGCATAGTTGAAGTCTTCACTTTCTGCCAGCGCCAGAACTTCAGCACCGTTTTCACCGCTGATGAATTCTCCTTTTTCGTTTAATAATTTAAGGGCATTCCATTGTTTTGGATTATGAGAAGCGGTAAGGATAATTCCTCCGTCTGCATTCAGCTCAGGCACCATTACTTCAACAGTCGGAGTTGTAGAAAGGCCAAGATCTATCACATTAATCCCCAATCCCTGTAATGTAGCTGTAACTAAGGAAGAAACCATTTGGCCGGAAATTCTGGCATCTCTTCCGATGATAAGAGTAAGATCTTTTTTGTTTTTATTATTTTGAAGCCAGGTTCCGAAAGCGGATGCGAATTTTACAACATCCAGGGGTGTTAAGTTATCATTTACTTTACCACCAATGGTTCCGCGAATTCCGGAAATAGATTTTATTAATGACATGATGTTTTTTAATTTATTTTGTTTTCTCTAAATTTTCCAACGCAAAGATACTTAAAAGACCCTTCAACTTATAAAACCGGAATCTTTTTTTGGACTTTATCATAGGTATTTTTCACAACTTTCGGTGGCGCAAAACGATACCCTATATATAACAGTCCATAAAGGTTATTATTCTCTACACTCTGGCTGTTTTTCTGATCGTAGGCATAGCTTTTAAAATTTATTTTACCTCCGAACAGAAACCGGTCAGTATTATAACCCACATGAAGACCGCCCTGCATTCTTATAGTTGCATATTGGGCATTTTGTTTTGTTGATCCGTTATCAAGCTCTCTGTAACTGGAGAATTTACCTCCAATCCCAATAGCCAGATGAGGCGAAATATTTACTTTTTTTCCAATAACCCAATTATAGAAATATCCCATGTTTCCTCCTATATTGTATTGTATTTCTTTGTTTTTTACTCCGTCAATCATATTTCTGAAAATGGTAAGATCATAATCTATAAACGGTACCCAGCTTCCGCTGCTTTTCTTCTGCCATTCTCCTTGTGTATAGATACTTCTTGCTGAAAAATTTTTATTAAGAACATAGGATGTAGACCCACCAAAGGTTTGTACCCTTAAATCCGGAAACTGAATATAGGGATCTCGTCCTTCCTGCCATTCCGGAGACAAGTCTTTCATGTTTTCCACATAAAAGCCTTTTACATTTTTATAATAAACATTTTGAATAAATCTTCCCGGAAAAAATCTGAAGCTTAAGTCGGAGTAAGAACTTTTCCCTTTCATTTCATCATCATTATTTCCCTCTAAAAATCTGGGAGCAAATGATACTGTCGCACTTATTATTCTATAATCAATTGAAAACGATGTTTTCGTTTTATTGTTGATGGACAGGTCCATATTGAATGCATTCTTACCTTCTCCTGATGAGAAAACATAGCTTTCAATATTGGTATCAAGATTCACACGGATCATTACCTGGTCTGCGTAAGACTTGGTATTTATGGTATCTGTTTGTGCCTTTCCGAAAATGGCCAGTAAAGAAAATACTATTAATAATCCTGCTTTTAAAAAGTTCAACCCGAATAATTTATATTAGAAAAATGAAATTACTACATTTTTTTCAATATCCGTAGAACCCAATATTAAGAACAGCCGCAATCTTTATCGCAGTGAGTTCTTTTGGAGCTGAATTTCTTTGGAGCGAAATTCTTTTTAAGTACTTTAAATAAAGAGTAACAGGCGAATGCTACAATTAAAAAAATAAGTACGTACTGAATAATTAATGATGAGTCCATTACTTTAAAATCTGATATACTATCATCGACACAAAATATGCCAAACCTGTCATCATGACTACCTGAAAACTGGTCCATTTCCAGCTTTTGGTTTCTCTGTAGACTACTGCAAGTGTAGAAACACACTGCATTGCAAATGCGTAGAAAAGAAGCACCGAAATTCCGGTTGCAAAACTGAAGACTTTTTCTCCGTTGGGTTTTACATCTCTTCTCATTTTATCAATTACTTTCACTTCCGGAGCATCATCTTCCAGGCTATAGAGCGTAGACATTGTTCCCACAAAGACTTCTCTTGCCACGAAACTTGTAAGAATTCCTACACCCATTTTCCAGTCGTAACCAAGAGGAGCAATTACAGGTTCTATTCCTTTACCCATTTTAGCAAGGTAAGAATGATCCAGGTGAACGTCTGTGGCTACAAACTCGTTTGTTTTTTGGCTTGGCCCGAAATAGCTTAAAAACCAGATAATGATACTTACGATGAAAATTATTTTTCCGGCTCCCGTAATGAATTCCCATACTTTTCCTAAAACCATTTTAAAATCATATCCGAAAAGCGGCTTTTTATAAGCAGGAAGATCCATTACGAGATATGTTTTTCCTTTGCTTTTAATAAATCTTTTGAGAATTGATGCGGAGAATAAAGCGACCAGGAAGCCAAGAAGATACATCCCCATCAATACCAGTGCCTTATATTTTATTCCTAAAAATGTTCCTTCTGAAATAATCAGTCCGATAATAATACTGTATACCGGAAGTCTCGCAGAGCATGTCATAAAAGGCGTTACCAATATCGTAAGCAATCTTTCTTTTACATTTTCAATATTTCTTGTAGAGATCACCGCCGGGATCGCACAGGCAGTCCCTGACACAAGGGGAACGATACTTTTTCCGTTAAGCCCAAAAGGACGAAGTAATCTGTCCATCAGGAATACTACTCTTGCCATATATCCTGAATCTTCAAGCAGATAAAGGAAATACAGGAGAATTCCAATCTGTGGAGCAAAAACCACAATTCCTCCGATTCCGGGAACAATTCCATTTGAAATTAATGAATTAATGGGGCCTTCAGGAAGATGTTCGCTGGTAAAAGCAGCCAGCCAGGAGAATGCATCTTCAATCCAGGTCATCGGGTATTCCGCAAGGAAGAAAACACTTTGGAAAATAATCAGCAGAATTGCTAAAAAGACTACATAACCCCAGAATTTATGAACTAAAACTTTATCCAGTTTTTCGGTTAATAATTCTTTGAACTGAGCCTTTTTAGAGATGACATCAGCCAGAATTTTGTCCACATTCTGATACCTTCTTACGGTTTCCTGAACCTGCAGCCTTTTCGGTACTAAGCTTTTAGAATCAGGTTCATTCAGCTGTTCCATTACTCCGCTGATTCTTCCAAGATCAGTTCCCAATGAAAGGCTCATCCAGGCTTTATATTCATTATCGAAACCTTTATGTGCCGCCAGTTTCTGAATAAAATCTCTGTGTTCATTCGGGGTTTCGAAAGAAACTTGATCTGTTTTTACAAACTCGTTATTATAAACAGCTTCCCTTACTGTATCAATTCCGATCTGTTCTTTGGCATTGGTCTGAATAATTTTTATCCCTAATGCTTCGGAAAATTTTTGAATATCGATGGTAATTCCTCTTCTTTCTGCCTGGTCAATCTGATTAACAATCAATATCATAGGAATTCCAAGATCCTGAATCTGCTGAAACAGAAGCAGTCCTCTTTTTAAACTTAATGCTTCAAGAATATAAACAACTCCTGCATAGTTTTTCTGCTCATCAATAAGGTATTTGGAAAAAATAGCCTCATCCTCTGAACTCGGGTATACACTGTAAGAACCTGGAAGGTCTATCACCTCTACTTCTTCGTTTTTGTAAACATAGTTCCCCGAATGACTTGCAACGGTAACGCCGGCGTAGTTCCCGGTCTTCTGCTTTTTGTTGCAAAGCGTGTTGAAAACCGTTGACTTTCCTACATTAGGATTCCCGACTAAAAGTATCTGTTTTTTCTTGTTTTCCTGCATTAATTCAATTCTTCAACAATGATGTAATCTCCTTCTTCCTCACGAAGAGCAATCCGGCTTTTTTCTGCTCCAAATTCTACATACATTGGCCCGCTGAACGGAGCCTGATACAAAATTCTGAAAATGGTCTCCGGAAGAAGTCCCATTTCAATAATTTTATTGGGCATTTTAAGATGGTCGTTATCATATCCCAATATCTTCCCCATTTTGTTTTTAGGGAATCCACTTAATTTATGTAATCCTTTCTCTTTCAAAGCCTAATTTTTAGTCCTGCAAATATACGCTATTTAAATTTAATCTAAATAACGTTTTAGCATAAAAGAAATCACCCCAAACACATTGCTGTATCTGGGGTGATTCAAAATATAATTTAGTTGATATGAAGTCTTATTTTTTCTTCTTGTCAGAAGGCTGTTCTTTTTCTATTGGATTGTCGTTAGCATTGTAAAAATCCTTATACTGCTTTTCCTGCTTTTTCATCATATCTCCTACCGTCCCATCCATTCCAGGGATGGTTTTAGACATCATTTCCTGTGTCATCATAGGTCTTACAGAAGAAAACGGATCTTTTTTAAAGTCATTAAAAGTTTTTTCAAATTTTTCTCTTGTTAACTCATTTACTTTTCCTCCTGAAGCATGCATTAAGTTTTCAATGTAAGAGAATTCCGTATAATCTTTCACTTTTTTATTTCCCTGCAATACCCAAGAGTAATTTTTATCAGCATCTTCAATTTTTACAATTAAACCGGGAAGCCCGTAAAACTTATAAGGTCCGTCCTGAAATGGAATATCTGTACTAAACCAAGCAGTCCAAGTTCTTCCTCCAAAATCAGTTGTCGCCTTTTGTGCGTTATATTCTCCTATTTTTTGTTTATCAGCCAAGATATTCCAATTGAATTTTAATTCTTCACTATAACCAATATTTGTTGGAGTAAATCCGTTAGCTATCTTATCCACGTATTGTACTTTCATACTTGGGTAAGACTTATATATTCTGGATGAAATTTTTGGTGTTTTAAGAGATTTTGAAAAGTCTCTCATCATTCCTGATTTCTTAATTGCTTCCATTTCAATTTTCATGATAGAATCTTGAGCAATCACTGTATAATCCTGATAAATAGATCTGTTTTTATCTGTAATATCTAAAATTGTAATGACTTTATCCAATTTTGCTGAATCTTTCTTAGGCTTAAAAGTCAGTTCATAAAAGAAACGGTTGGCTGTTTCTTTCGACTCCTGAGCGCCTGCAAAAGCAAACAGAGTGATCAAAAATATAGAGAATAACTTTTTCATTGTAACAAGTTTATATAATTAGTAATCATATGTCTTCTTTTGTTACAGTTTTTTTCAAATTTTATTTTCCAGTAAAAATATTCTTCCTTTTCAATCTTTACTACTTAAAAAATTATGATTCTGTTAGAACAGTTTCATTTTTAAAACGCTTACCTTTAAGTTTCTAAAAAACAAAATATTATGGACACTTTATCTCAATTAAAATCCGAACTGGAGGGAGAATTTCAAACCACAAAAAAATTTATTGAACTATTCCCTGAAGGGAAAAATGATTATGCTCCGCATGAAAAAAGTATGAAAATGATGCCCCTTGCCACCCATCTTGTAGAAGTTTTTGAATGGCCGAACACAATTTTAAAAACTTCTGAACTGGATTTTGCCAAAGGAGACTACAAACCTACCGTTCTTTCTACAAGAGATGAACTGATGAAAAAACTGGAAGATGATTACCAGTCAGCAAAAACAGCATTAGAAAACAGTACAGAAAACGATCTGAATCCCAGCTGGACGATTAAAAATGACGGCCATGAGCTGGCAAGCTGGAGCAAATATGGGGCAATACGCCATGCCTTAAACCAGATTACTCATCACAGGGCTCAGCTGGGAGTGTATTACAGATTGAACAATATTCCTTTGCCGGGAAGCTATGGGCCTTCAGCAGACCAGCAAAGTTTTTAATTAACATCTCAATATATCTCAACAAAAAACCAATCCACATGGATTGGTTTTTATTTTATTTAAAGTTGAATTTTACAGTAAACATCACTTGACTAGGGCGGAGTTGCATACTTCTTTGTGTGATATTTGTATTATCAATATCGATTCTTTCAAACACTTTCTTGTCTGCAATATTCATCCATTTTAGTTCAAAGTCAACTTTCTTTTTAGTCCATGAGAACTGATACGAAAGATCAAAGAAACCATTGTTATATTTTACATCTGCAGATTTTGAATTGATCTGATCCCAGTAAAATCCTATAGTATGATTCTCTAACGGATAAAAGAAAATGTTCAGGTTATGGTTATACCCTTCTGTCTTTCCTTGATTTCCTGTAAGGAAGATGTTAGATGTTTTATTCCATGTTTTAGAAGCATTAAAATCTACACTCATCCAAGAGAAATAGGTATTATTAAATTTAAATCCTAATGTGTTGCCATTATTTTTGTTATCAATAAGATCTGTATTTCTTATAGATTGAGATTTCGTTGTGGTATTATTATAACTGAATGATGCATTTGTTTTAAACTTCGGAAAATATTTTCCAATTTCTGCATAAAAACTGTTATTTATTCTTTTGTTTTCTTTTTCTATATATTCAATTTCACTAAATCCTGATTCATTAACTATGCTTGAGGCCAACAGGTTATTTTTTGCATCACTTAGTCTATAGCCTACATTAAAAAACAGATTGTTCAGCGGATTTCTGTACTCCAATCGTAATCCTCCATTTTTTGTATTGGTTTCCGGTATCGGATTTTTAGGATTCATTTTATTAAATCCTCCCGGACTTGTCAGAATATACCCTGCATAAGCGGTCTGAATATCTCCGAAATTATTGCTGATTCCTCCATTCAAACTGGCTTTAAAGAATGAAGCAAATGAATATTGCGCAAAAACATTAGGGGTAAATGTAACCTTGTTTAAAGATTTTGAAACATTTCTAAATGCATCTTCGGCTTTAATATTATTAAAATTAACAGGAAAACTTGAAAATAAGCTCCATGATTCAGATTTATAATTAATTCCCACAGAAGCAGATGGATTCATTCTCGTAAATTTCAAATCATTTTCATAAATGTTCTGATTAAAATTTGGTGGAACATCATTTTGAACAGAAGGATTTGGAATTGCTTGTCCATCAAAGTTTGTCGTCAGTTTATCTGTAGAAAAGTCAAATCCTACCTGCGGAGTAAATGTCCACCCTTTTGAGGAGAAACTGACATTGGCAGAATGCGATGTATCTAAAGATTTTATTCTGAACTGTTGTAATACTGAAGTGCCCGGTGCAAAATTTACAATACCATATTGATCTTTTTCATTCGGGTCATTGGGGTTTGCCTTTGGAAGTTTGTATGGCAACTGTAAATAACTCGCAGGAGAAATTTCTAAAATCTGCTTATCATTCTGATAGCTGATATAGGATTTAAAATTTACCATCTTTTCTTTCCAGGGAATAATCGTACTTAAAGAGTTCTGGAAAGATGTTGTAGGTGATTCTAAAGCTTCGTTTCCTATTCTGTAACCTTGCTTATCATTTCTTTCAGCAAAAGCCCTATCTGCATTCCAGAATTGAGAGAATGTTGTTGTGTTTTTGAAAAATCCTTTTTTTGCATTTTTTGTAAAGATTAATTCTCCTTTCAGCTTATCTGTATAAAAATTGTTCAAGAATCTGGTAGTATATTGTGTTCCTTGCTGGATATCTCTGGTAACACTGTTCGATTCTCTTTCTACCGCATTATTAGTATAGTTTGCGTTAGCTTTAAGCTCCCATTCTTTCTTCTTATCAATATTTGTTAAATAATTAGCTGACAAATAATGAACGCTGTTCATCAAATATCTTTTTACTGGAAGATCAGGCACGGATGCATTCTCTACACTCAGCCAGTTATTTTGAGAAATATTACTTCTTCTTCCTTCCCATGAGCTTCCGAATGCCAGAATATTCCCCTCATTTTCCACCTGTTCACCCATGTTATTGGTTTTATAATTGACTACCCATTGGCTTTTTTGTCCGAAAAACATGGGAGTCAGTTTTACATTCCAAAGCCATGGATCTCCAAAACCGGTTCCTACCTCACCTCTCCCGGTCATGGTGACAGAGTTTTTAAGCTTGATATTGATAGCTGCCTGGTCAGAAGGCACTTTGTCCTGAAGTATTTTTACCGGCTGGTGGTTCTCCAGAACTTCTACTTTCTGTACGGCATCTTTTGGAAGAGAGTTGTTGATGGTTCCATAGCCTCCTTCCATAAGGTCTTTTCCATTGACGTAGAATTTATTGATGGCATTTCCCTGATAAAGAATTGTTCCGTCCTTGTTTACTTCAATTCCCGGAATCTTCTTCATTACATCCGCAAGGGTTCGGTCATTTTTACTATTGAAAGCCTTAAGATCATAAGAAATGGTGTCACCTCTTGCGGTGATCATTTTGGTTTTCAGCTGTACTTCTTTAATTTCTGTAGCTTCAGACTGCATTTTAAAGTTCAGAGTCTGGTCGCTGTTACTGATTTGCTTTGTAAGAGGTTTCTGATTGAATGCTTTCACTTTCAGATCCACATTGGATTCAGCGGAAGTGAAGGTTACTTTATATTCTCCTTTGGAGTTCGTAATAGCGTAAGCAAGAATAGCGTCTTTGCCGGGCTCTTCGATCGTCACACTGGCACTGGGTATCGCGACCCCATCATCATCGGTGATCTTTCCTGAAACCGTTTTCTGCGCAAAAGTAAGCACAGTAAAGAATAGCATCAGAAATAAAGAAATATTTTTTTTCATACTTATTATTTGCTCAATTAGTTAATGGTTATTGTTTTTTGTTACACTTTTTATAAAGATGAGTTTTACGATTAAAGGTTAAATTTTTATCACTACAAACATAGTGATAATTTTTAAATTTTTGTTTTCCTATGAAAAAGAAATATATTAAAAAAGAATCAAAACGATTCGCCCTTTTTTTTATGAATATCTATTTCATGGTAAGATAATCTTTGGCATAAATATTCTGCAAAAGAAGAGTGAAATTAATTTTTGATTTTGTGTAACATAATCTGAATAGATTTTGTCTTATTGAAGGCATAAACAACAATTTTAAAGGGAAGTAAGAAAATTGATATTCTTACTTATTCTAAATAGGAAAATCTGATTTGAATCATAGATTAAAAAAAAATTAAACTCTGGTACATATATATATATTTAATAATTTTGTAACATAAAATTTATAAAATGGGAATTATTTTAAAGCCTATAGATGTTGTAGAAGACATTTCTAAAGAAGATTTCTACGAAAAATATCTGAAGCCAAGAAGGCCCGTTGTCATCAGAAATATGGCAAAAAAGTGGCCTGCTTATCAAAAATGGACGATGGAATATATGAAGGAAGTTGTAGGAGATGTGGAGGTACCGCTATACGACAGCTCAAAGGCAGATCCTTCGGCTCCCATCAATGCATCTGCAGCAAAAATGAAGTTTGGAGATTATATAGATCTTATCCAGCGAGAGCCAACCGATCTTAGAATTTTTCTCTTCGACCCTATAAAATATGCCCCGAAACTTTTGGAAGATTATATTTCTCCTAAAGACCTGATGGGAGGATTCCTGGATAAGTATCCGAATATGTTCTTTGGTGGAAAAGGATCAGTGACATTCCTTCACTTTGACATTGATATGGCTCATATTTTCCATACTCACTTCAACGGAAGAAAACATATTCTTCTTTTTGATTACAAATGGAAAGAAAGACTGTATCAGATTCCATACGCAACCTATGCCCTGGAAGATTATGATATTGAAAATCCTGACTTCACCAAGTTCCCTGCACTGGATGGTGTGGAAGGAATTGAGTGTTTCCTTGAACATGGAGATACCTTATTCATGCCTACCGGATGGTGGCATTGGATGAAGTATCTGGACGGAAGTTTCTCAATTTCTTTAAGAGCCTGGGACAAATCATGGGCTGTAAAAGCACATTCTCTATGGAATCTTACTGTACAGCGTAAATTTGACGATATTATGAAGTCTAATTTCAAAAAGAAATACATGGACTGGAAGGAGAAAATGGCGATCAAAAGAGCAGAAATAGCTTTGAAAAGAGGCTTACCAAGATAAACTAAAACAGGCGTTTCCATGGAAACGCCTGTTTTAGTTTATTTATTATCAATTGATTACAACACTCTGTAAACCGGATACTGCCTGAAAGTTTTCTCTTCAAAATAAGGAGAATGCCTGTAGATCCAATCCAGTTGTGCAGTTCCATCTTCGGACAGTTTTTTGTCGGACGCTTTCGCTGCTTCAAAGGCTTCTTTCAGCTTTTTATCTTTTTTCAGGAGTTCGGCAGCTGTATCTTCGAAAATATAAGCAGAATAGTATTCTTTCTGCGCCAGAATTCCATCGAAGAAATTCCAGTTGAAAAATGAATCTAATGCCTCAGGCTCAAGAGTTTCTATAATATATTTTACCCCTGGCTGATCGGTAGTAACTAGATAATCTCCTGCCGAAAACAGCAAACTTTTACGGGAAGCATCAACCGTCGTTTCAAAGTGCAGATAATGGCCTTCATAAGGGTTTTTAACGGTTTTAAAATCTTTGATTTTATAGGACTCAACAGACAAAGTGCTGTCTTTCTGCAAAGGACTCATCTGAATATTGTTTCTCTTCAATTCTTCAATTACACGATATTGTGATTGTGGAATGACATAATACTTCGGAATGGTAATATATCCCGTTGGAACAGCTGTTGTAAAAAGCTTGATGTTCTTTGTAAAAGGCTTATTACGGTCATAATACAGCCTTGGCTTCCCCGAAACTTCACTAGGTTTGTACTTTCCTTCGTAGCCCTTAAAATCCATCGTTGAAAATTTTGTGGAGTCTATTTTCCAACGGATTCCATATTGTTTTCCGGCCTGATACTGTTTTAAATTTTCAATGCGGAGCTGCTTTATGGTATGATAATCTTTATCCAAATTCTGCAGGTTCACCAACATATATTTGTAGGTAGCATCTACCCTTTTATCGTAAGGCTTCAACATATGGGTTTCCGGAACGGTTCCTAAGGAATTGAAAAGTGAAGTATATCCTGTAGAATATCTGGGAGAATCTTCAAATGAGGCAAATCCTACTTCCGGAACATCTCCGTGAATGTTGACATAAGGAGTACTTTCATAGCCCAGCTTCTTCATATCTTCAAGATTTTTAGCCTGATAATCATTGTAGAAGTAATTCCCCAGAGTATTGCCCAGACGTTCTTTAAAAGTAGAAATATAGGTGAATGTATATTGATAATCCGCTCCGTTGCTGACGTGATTATCAATAAAAACATCCGGTTTTAACCATTGGTAGATTTCCTGAAAGCTTCTGGCATTTTTGGAATCTGCCTTGATAAAATCTCTGTTCAGATCATAATTTCTTGCATTTCCTCTGAAACCATACTGCTCCGGTCCATTCTGATTGGCTCTCGAGTAAGCCCCTCTGTTCAGCATTCCACTGACATTGTAAGCGGAAATAGCAGCAATAACAAAATTCTGCGGAGTTTTAATTTTTTTAGCCGCAAGATCTCTCATCAGCATCATGGTAGCGTCTATTCCATCCGGCTCTCCCGGGTGAATTCCATTGTTGACAAAAAGAATGGCTTTGTTTTTTCTTAATTTTTCAAGGTCTTTTTCAGGAAAAGGATTATAAACCACTACATAAATGGGTTTTCCATTGTCATCTTCTCCTTTTTTAAGGTATTGAATGGTATTGAAATTTTTAGCCAGATTCTGGTAATAGCTATTCATTTCATCGTAGGTAACAGTTTGATTGCCGTTCCCTTTTTCAAAAGGGGTCTGAAATGATTTTTGAGCCAAAAACAAGGTAGAACTTAATGTGAATAAAAGATATTTCAGTTTCATTGAAGTCATATTTTCAGACTTTAAAATTAATCATCTTTTATGAGAAACGGGGATGTCTTGGCAGTCAAAATTGCAAAAGATTGAAAAGGTAAAGTTGTTTTGCAGATAAAAACCAAACAGGTTTTGAAAACCTGTTTGGTTTGTTCTCAACAGTATTAATTTCGCCCTTTTTCTTTTGGATATAAGAAAGGAAGCGGATCGCTTTGCCAGAATTGCTTGGAGTCAATATCCATGATGGATAAAGATCCGGTATAGGCTGCTCCGGTATCCATATTCCAGATATTAGCTTTATTGGCTGGTATTTTGATCCCAATATCAAGAGTAGGCGTATGTCCGATGAATATTTCTTTATACAATAGCAGTCTTTTAGGATATAATTCAGAATTTTTCGACAGGTTTTTATCCATTGCCACGGCAGTTTCCCAAAGCGTTCTGTCCCAACGGTAATTGCTTGAGTACACTTCTTTTTCAGGACCGTGCATGGAAGCGTATCCGGCATGAATAAACAACCGGTTCTGATCATCAATATGATAATTTTTCATCCTTTGAAAGAATTCGAGATGAATATCCAGATCTTCAAGAGAATACTCAGCATAACTTTCTACTGTACTTTTTCCCCCATTGAAAAGCCATACATCAGGTTTTTGTCCTAAATTCAACCAATCTTCACACCATGCATCATGATTCCCTTTGATAAAAATACATTCCTGTCTTTCAGAAAGCTCCAGTAAGAACTGTACGACTTGTGAAGATTCGCTCCAACCATCTACATAATCTCCGAGGAAAATCAGTTGATCATTTTTCATCACTCCTGCTCTTTCCAGAACCTGCTGTAAGGCTTTAAATCCTCCGTGGATATCTCCTATGACTAATGTTCTGCTCATTTTACTTCGAAATATATTTTGCATCTACGAAATCTGTTAACCAAACCCCGTTTGCAGACTGAAAGAAAGATAATCCTTCCTGATGCATTGTTCCGGTTCTGATGGTCAAAATCACAGGTTTACCGTGTCTCATTCCAACCTTGGTAGCAGTCTCTTTATCAGCACTTAAGTGTACATGCTGACGGCTTCTTTTTTCAATTCCTTTTTCTAAAATAGAAGAAATATTGGCTTCTGCTGTTCCATGGTACAGAAATTCCGGAGGCTGTTTGGCTTCCAAAGCCAGGTCAATATCAATAGAGTGTCCCTGACTTGCTCTGATCATTGTTTTATCTTCATTAAAAGCAAAACGCTTTTTGTTGTTTGTTTCTACCACCTCATCTAATTCTTCGGGAGTAAAATATATTCTCTTTTGGGCTGATTTTGCTCTCAGCTCTTCCACATCTGCCCAACCATTTTCATCCAAGGTAAGACCTATACTATCCGGCTGATGACGTAAGATCAGGCTTAAAAATTTACTTATTTTTTTCTTTTCTATTTCGTTCATGGATTGTGTTTTAATTCATTAATTTTTGGTGTAATTTCTCACACAATGCTTCAATATCATCCTTTCTCACCAGCTCAGAAATCCATTCTTGTGGAATATTTTCATATCCATAATAAATTCCGGCAATTCCTCCTGTGATAGCTCCAGTTGTATCGGTATCTTCCCCGAGATTGACGGCCTTCAAAACAGCTTCAGAATAGCTTTCTGAGTTTAAAAAACACCATAGAGAGGCTTCCAGGCTGTGAAGAACATAGCCGCCGCTCTTAATTTCATCTTCAGGATATTTGGAAATATCATTTTTTAAGATCCTTCTGAAAAGTTCAATTTCATTAGGATTAAATCCTTGTTCTTCAGCATATTTTAAAGTGATATTCTGTGTTTGCTCATATGCTTCTTTTTTATTCTTTCCTTTCAACAGTTGAATGGCAAAAATGACATAGATGAAACAGGCAAAAACAGAACGGAAATGGCCGTGAGTTATTGCAGAAACCTCTTTTACCGTCAGATAGAGTTTCTGAATATCATTTTCCTTCTCAAGATAGAAAGCGAGGGGAAGAATTCTCATCAGAGAACCATTCCCGTTATCTTCTTCAAAAATATTTCCTGAAAATCGTGCACTCTCACCTTTGATTAATCTCGCCAGAGAATGTCTTGTCGTTCCTCCAATGTCAAAAAGCCTTCCATGGGCAGTCCAGTGACCGTATTTATTCCATTTTACGAAACTCTGTCCGATTTTTTCCAGATCATATCTTTTGGAAAGTTCATCAGCAAGGCAAAGTGTAAGAGAGCTGTCATCACTCCAGGTTCCTTTGGGCTGGTTCCATGACATATACTCCAGCATTTTTGTTACCGGAAAACGTTTTAAATCTTCTCTTTTTTTGAATTCTACAGGAACGCCAAGAGCATCTCCAATACAAACACCCATAATTCCAGCTTTTACCTTATTTTCCATCAGGCTAAATTGACTAATTTATCAAATAATATTTTCATTCCCTGAGTGGCTGTTTCCTTCATTACTACAGCTCTCTGTCCGTATCCGAATCCCGTTTCATTAGGATTGATGACAATTAAAAGGCAGTCATCTTTGATATCATGAATGAGCCCTGCTGCGGGATATACCTGCAAAGAAGTCCCGATTACCAACAGAATATCCGATTCTTTTACAATTTCTCTAGCGGTCTGATATAAAGGAACATCTTCTCCAAACCAAACGATAAATGGTCTTAATTGTGCCCCATCTTCTGCTTTATCTCCAATTTTAATATCATCTTTCTGTTGATAAATCAGGTTTTTATTGTTGCATGAGCATGATTTGAACAGTTCTCCGTGAATATGAAGAATCTTAGTAGATCCTGCTCTTTCGTGAAGGTCATCAATATTCTGGGTAATGATCTGAACATCAAAATATTTTTCCAGCTCCGCCAGTAATTGATGCGCTTCGTTAGGTTGTACTTCATGCAGCTGGCGTCTTCTCTGATTGTAAAATTCCAGAACCAAAGCTCTGTCTTTTTTCCAGCCTTCCGGACTTGCTACATCCGTTACATTATGATTTTCCCAGAGACCGTCTCCGTCTCTGAAGGTTTTTATTCCGCTTTCGGCACTGATTCCTGCACCGCTTAATATGGTTAGTTTTTTCATGGGTTTAATCTAAAAGTTTTTGGTAAATTATCTCATTTTCATCATCAAAACAAACAAATATAACTTTCTCAATGATATCCGATTTAAAATTTCTGACCGCATCTACAGCAATTTTTCCAGCCAGTTCTTTTGGAAACCTATAAACTCCCGTACTGATATTAGGAAAAGCAATGGTTTTCACACCAAGGCTTTCCGCTAATTTCAAAGAATTATGATAACAGTTTGCAAGAAGTTTTGATTCTTTCTCAGCATGACCATTCCAAACCGGGCCTACCGTATGAATAACATACTTTGCCGAAAGATTTCCAGCAGTAGTTACGACAGCTTCGCCAGTATTACACTTTCCTTGTCTGTTTCTAATTGCCCTGCATTCTTCCAATATCTTAGAACCTCCTGCCCGATGGATGGCACCATCAACTCCACCTCCACCAAGTAAGGAAGAATTGGCTGCGTTGACAATAGCATCGGCCTGGATTTTTGTGATATCCCCTTTTATTAATTCAATTTTCATTGTATTTCTTCAAATGGTTTCAGCATTTCTTCTTTCTTGGTAAGCACTGCGAAAACCACTCTTTTAAATTTATTTTTATATTTTCCCTGAAGATGCTTTTTAAATAATCCTGCAATTTCTTTTGGATCATTTTTGAAGACACCGCATCCCCAGGCTCCTAAAATCAGGACTTCATTTCCTTGTTGTAAAGCCAGTGAAAGCATTTTATCCATTCTAAGATCCATTGCATCAAGAATTTCATGTGCTCTTTCTGGTTCCTGACGTTTTACCACGCCTGCATTGACTGCCGGAGACGTGATGAAATTACACAGAACAGGCTTAGGAAGCAACTCTCCCTTATCTATCCTGAAAACAGGAACTTTAGGGCTGTAAATCATTGTATCCGTATAAAAACAGGATTCCATTGCACGGTGAATGATATAATAATCCCATGCCTGAAGTAAGCTTTCATAAAGTCCGGAAGTTCTTGCCAGGCTTTCTTCCTGAGCTTCCGCACCGTTGATAAATCCTCCGCCTGGATTTTTTGCTGATGCAAAATTCAGACACATAATCTTCTCCTGATTTTCTTCTTCGGCTAATTGTAAAATTGCTTTTAAAGAACTGCACTTCCATGCTTCAATTTTTGTTTCAAAACTGATTTCCGGCAACGGAGATTCTATCAATTCAGAAAGCTGTTCCGTAGTGAAAAGAACGGTTTCTTTCTTACTGATTTCCAGCTCGTTTTCTATATTTATTTTTTCGTTATGTTCGTTAATATAATATTTTTTAGCTAAGATATCCAAAGTATCTTTTGCCATTCCTTTATTTGTCATCGTTAGTTTTTTTTATGTTGATCATCAAATCTTCCAACTCAACACTTGCAGCTTTCTTAAAGTCATCTCCTATAAAGACTCTGATTACTTTGATATCTCCTACAATTGCCTTATTAAAGCTGTTAAGATCCTCAGAAGGAACCCATAATTCATTGTGATTTCTAGCTCCGACATTCTGTGCAGGATATTGGTCCGTCACTTTTTCCAACACCTCAAACCGGGTTACAAAACCAAGATAGTTTCCGGCTTCATCTCTTGTGTTCCATTTTTCTGCAATCTCTGAAGCATATTCTTCATTAAGAACTGGGTAAAAAATGGGCTGCCATTCCAGTCTTGGAGGAAATTTTTTAAATCCGCCTTCCATAATCAAGATCATTTCTTTTTCTCCTACCGGTCTGTATAATGTTGTTGTTTTCATGACGTTCGTTATTTAGTTATACTGTGGCTCCAATTCTGTAAGCCAGTACTTTTGACAAAGGATAATTTTTTTCTACCGGCAGCAGTTTCTTTGCCTTATCAAATTCTCCCGACCTGGTAAGATTCAGAATCTTCTTAACCAAAGGAGAATAATCTTCTATTTTTACAATCCATTCTTCATTGAACTCCTCAATCAGTGAGCGGCTGATTCCTACCTGAATGGAACGGTAATTCAGTTTTGCTCCTTTAATATTCCTTTCAGGATCCCATTGCACATATATTCCGGCATTTTCAAAATCTTTTTCCCATTTTCGGGGATCGGGATAGACCCTTTTTTCAGGTGAAGTAAGAATTGCTTTGCCTAAAGCTTTCTCCCAGGCTTCTCTTTTAATATGTAAGGCCAGGGTACATTCCTGATTGGGTTTCTGTCCATAATTGCTGCGCTCCATCATCCAAAGAAAAGAGGGCTTTATCCAGGTCATTCTGTTGAATGAAAAAGGAGCTGTAAATTTCTGATTCTCTACGGCTGATTTTGCAATTGCTTCATTATAGGCTTGATAGACAATCAGCGTGTCATTTTTATAATCTGCTCTTATTTCAAATTCTTTCATTGTTAGTTAATTTATTCAAAATCATACACATATACCTCCACATTCTTTACAAGCAATGTTCTTTCGATAATAGGTTCAATTTTTTCCCATTTTCCTCCTGCCAGTCCACATCCGATTCTTGGCATGTGAACGCTTGCGTTCAGCAGCAAAGCTTCATTGGAAAGTTTTTCCAGAGCTTTTACAATGGCATCATACCGAACAGGGACACCATTACTTCCGGTTTTTATTCCTTTTTGCCCGATTATATTGGCTACAAAAATGTATTTTTCAACCTGAACCAATTGAATTTCTCCTAATGCAAAATTATTTTTACTTCTGAAACGGTGCCAGTTTCTATATTCTTTTTCCGGCTCTTCCCATCTTTTGGAAACTGCCAGTACAAAACCTTTTCCCCAACCTCCGATATCATTGCAGATGTGGGCGATGATCTTTATTCCTTTCGCCTGTGGGACCGTAGCATCCCCTTTTAAATATTGTATCGTTTTCATGGTTATTTACTTTTATTCTCTATCATTTCCTCCTCTCCTAATAAAATTAACATTTTTAACTGCTGAATTTAAAAAATCCGTTTAAAATCTTTAGAATACGGAGAATAGGATCCATAGACAACATCAAATTCCTCATCAAGATTTTCTACTTTAAATTGTTCATCAATCTGATCCAGACAGGTAATGACAAGATTTTTTTTAACCGGAAATGCATAAGCTCCATCCAATTTTAAGGCATAATTCAGCAGTTTGTAATCTATTTCTCCGGTTCTTAGCTCCTTTTGATATTCATTGAATATACAGGTTTCTTCTTCATTGTTTTTCAGATTCATTTCTTTTTCATTGCTCATCCAGCCGTTTCCATGACGGGTAGAATAGCTTCTGGTGACATAATACATTTCAATATCTTCAATCTTTAAAAGCTTACAAATCTCACAGGCATTTTTTGAAGTCGTATATGCATAAGTCACATTGGGAAAAACGCCATGGTCCATATCGAGTAAAATACCCTGGCTTCCTTCAAAAACAAGGTGATCGAAGTTAGCCAGATAGTTATAGTCACTTATTTTCCAATCAATACTGTCAATAGCATCTAAAAAAGGCTGTAAAAGTTCACTAATTTCGTTTTCATCTATAAAGCCATAATAATAGGCAATTCCTTTCAACTTTTCCATCAGCATCTCTCTGGGCGCAATCATGTCTGCAGCAAATAGTTTGTAAGGACTTTCGTGTCTTTTCATGGTAGCTCCCACTCCTTTTCCGCAGGTTCCGTGTTCCAGATTACGGGCATTTGTTCTGTTCTGCCATACATCGAAAGGAGTTGTCAGCTTTGCCAATGGATGGATATGCAGCTCAATGTTTCCGTTCTTTGCTTTTAACTCTTCTCTTTCATTCAGAAGAAAAACCGGATGAATCGTACAATGCTCGGTAAAGTAAGAAGGCAGACCACGAAGTGCACCACTAGAAAAACTGGAATGCACATGCTTTCTTTCATCAATCATTACAGTATGAGCAGCCTGCTGACCTCCTGAAAATCTGATCACAACAGCCTCCGGATTCTGAGAAGCCAGGAAATCTGTAGTAATTCCTTTTCCTTCATCACCAAAACCAAGTCCTATGACTATTTGCGCCTTTTTCATCTCTTTTTATTTTTTTTAACCTTAATCACCACTTTATCAATTTACTACTGGTATTCAGAAATTCTAAAGCATCTGAAACTGATCCAATCCTCCTGTTCCTGTTGTTCCGATGCTTTTGTTTTTAAACTTATCACAGATAATGTTTTTAATAACATTCGGAATGTCCCTGTGATCTGCTATGGAAATACAGTTTTGTCCTAATAATTCTTTCCAGCCTCTGTCTGCTCTCAGTGCCTGATCGGAATGTAAAACACTGATGTGGAATACTTCATATTTTTTTTGTGCTTCTTCCAGGAGTTCAAAATGAGTATAGGTTTGCTGCCCTTTTCCCATAATTTCCCTGATGGCGGAAGCAGGAAGTGTTTTTAAACAAGGTTCATCACCTACGGTAAACAGTAATCCTTTTTGTCCTCTTTTTTCAAACGCATCGGTTCTGGTGTGAAATGCTGCAAAATACCATGCTAAAAGATAACTTTCACCTGCATTTCCACCTCCTCCGGATTCAATATAGGTTCGGGTAAGCCACATATCCAGTTCTGCATCTCCTGATTCGAACTGTCCCACCTGAAGCGGATAACCATCACATTCATGATCTCCGATTCCAAGGAACAATAAGGCCGGATCGGGAACGCCCCCCTGGATTATTCCGCCCATCAGTTTTGGCAATCCATCTCTGATTAACTCGTGAGGGATATGGCCCATACTTCCGGTAACATCTAATCCTAAAATAATGGGAACTGAATTGGGGTGAACTTCCGAATCCCGGGATTCCCTGAAAGAAATTCCATATGGATTCATCGATTCATGAGCCATTCTTTTGGCATTCTGGGTGAAAATTTCCCCTGCGGATTTTGTTCCGTAACCTGCTTTTCTTGCTCTGTCATAACGAGCGTCTAAATCATATCTTGTACTTCCCATGCCTATAATTTTTTTCCAAATAAATATTCAAATCTCTTTTGGGTAACTTCGAGCTGAATATTCAGATTTCTGATTGTTAATGATAATTCCATGTCTTTCTGAACGAATATTTCGGGATTGAAATCCGCAAAAGTCAGACTGTTCCTGTCCAAAGGGCTGATATCAATAAGCCCTTCCTGTTCGCGCTCTAGCCTTTTGATTTTTAGTTCGATATCTTCCACTCTGCGCCTGTAGATCAGTTCGGAATCTGCTCCGATGATCCTTGCCCGGTCTTCTCTTATCTGATCATTATTTCTCTGCAATGATTCGATAAATCTGGGTTTTAATTCATCTTCCATGATCAATATTTTATTTGTGTTGATATTACGCTAATTAAACAAGACATAGCAATGCCTTTCTCCGATCCGGTTGACTTATACTTTTGAATACATTATGTCTGTTCTCAAAACGTATTTCAAGCCACTGATCAGTGTTTTTCCTTCGTGTCTTAAGGGGTGGTGAAAAACAAGAGCGGTTCCTTTCTTCGGAGCTACTGTAAACAGGTTTTCAAATTCTGTTTCTCCGCCTTCAAAATCATCATTCAGATAGATCATAAAGGTATAAAAGCTCTTTTCTCTTTCATTCCGGATATAACTTCCGTCTCTGTGCATTTTGAACTGCTGCCCGGGAGCATATTTATAAACTCTGAGCATTTCATTAAAGTTAAGAATCTGATATCCATCATGTTCCTGAGGTAAAAAATCTACAGCCTTGTTAAAAAGCTCTTCAGCGATTGCTGTATCAAAAATCATCAGCCGGTCGTTATTTCTGATTCCTTTATTCATCTGCTGGCGTCCGAATACATTGATCTTTGCTTCTTCAAAGACTTTTTCCTGTGAAAGACTGATATAATGATCACATTCAGACTCAATCAGAAAATCTTCAATCAGAAATATTTGTGGGTGTAATTCTATTTTTTCCATAATTAATATTTTGTGCCTGGTTGTGTTTTTACCTTCTTAATTCATCCCTTACTTCCATCAAAGCAAATCCTAACAGGTTTTCTCCGTTCCATAGTAAAGGATTTTCTGCTCTGCTGTCCTTTTCCAGCATCCCGATTCCCCAGATTCTATCATAAGGACTCGCTTCTACCAGAACTTTGTCTCCGGTTGACAAAAGAAAGTCTTTAAATTTCTGATTTTGAGAGAATTTCAAAAAATTTCCCCTGGTAACAATTTCAAATTTATGCTCGTCCCACTGTTTCGGATCAAAGTTTTTTACTTTTCTACCCAGAGCTTTTGCCTGATTCGGAGTAGCGGCTTTTAAAATTTCCTTTTCCATTTCAGCATCATTAAATAATCTTGCTTTTATAGCCATCATATAATGTTCTGCTGTTCTATAGGTAATTCCGTTTTCTTCAAAACTTCCTGGAAACCATTGGCTGAAACATGATTTGGTAACAATATCTTTTGCCGTGTGTCCCCAGAAAAAGAGATATTTTATCTTTTCCTTTTTTTGAAAGCGTTCTATAATATTTTGTAAGGTATATTTCATGATTGCGTTATTTTGACACAAATTTAAAAGAATATCAGCGTTTGGACCAAATTTATTTGTGTTAATTTTACGCTAATAAATATAATTAATTGATTTCCAGCAATAAAAATTTAATCTTAACAAACACCAATAACACAAATTTTAATCACATATGACACAAATTTGATAGGTTTCAGCTAAAACTGGTGGAATTTGATCTTAAAAATTGTTATTACATCAATGTCATTCTGAACACAGACTGAAGGTCTGCGAACGTAGTTCAACAGTGTTGTGAAGAATCTAACCAATTACGAGATTCTTCCTCCGTCAGAATGACAGAAGACCGATAATACAATTGGGAGTCAAAGACATTTGTGAAATTTGTGTTTAAAACAAACTATTTGATTTCAAAATAAAAGCCCTGCTCTTCCAGCTCTTTATATTTTTCTTTATTGAAAGTAAAAAGTTTCCCGGGTCTGCCGCTACCCTCTTTTTTAACGTTATTGGTTTCGTTCAGGAGTCCGTAGCTCATGATTTTCTTGCGGAAGTTTCTTCTGTCAATTTCCTGTCCGACAATTGTTTTATAAAGGTTTTCAAGATCTGAAAAAGGGAATTCTTCATTGAGAAGATTGAAGCCGATCGGCTGGTATTGAATTTTTGTGCGAAGTCTTTTTAATGCTGTCTCAATAATGGTTTTGTGATCAAATGCTACTGATGGAAGTTTATTAATACTAAACCATTGTGCGTCATCGGCATCTGAATCGGCAAACAGTTCATGATAAGAAGGGTTTACAAGCCCCAAATAAGCCACAGAAACCACTCTGTTTCTCGGATCGCGACCGAGATTACCAAATGTATAGAGCTGCTCTAAAAAATCGGGTTTTATGCCGGCTTCTTCGTAAAGTTCTCTTTTTACGGCATCATCTACACTTTCATCATCAAGAACAAGACCTCCCGGAAGGGCCCAACCTCCTTTAAAAGGTTCAATATTTCTTTTAATCAGAAGGATCTGAAGATCTTTTTTATCAAAATATCCAAAGATAACGGCATCTACAGCCACTTTTATATCCTGTAATTTTTTTGGAGACTCCATAATTTGATTTGCGTTATGAATACACAAAGTTACAATTTATGCCTGTATTAAAAAAAATTTTAATTAACATAAAAGTTCTTACCTTTAAGTTATCTTTCTAACCATCTTAAAACTAAATTATTATGAAAAATTTATTAGCAATTCTTTCTGCAGCTTTCCTGTTAACAGCTTGCGAGAAAGGAAAAACGACAGCTTCCACTGGTTCTGATAAAACAGATTCAGCTTCTACATCTGAATGGAAACCTGTAGATTCCGCAACCGCCATGAAAGACTGGATGGCGTACTCAACTCCGGGAGAAATGCAGAAAATGCTTGCAAAATCTGATGGAACCTGGACTGGTGAAACAACAATGTGGATGGAAAACGGGGCAAAACCTATGATAAGTAAATCCGAGGCTACCAATAAAATGATGTTTGGCGGACGTTATCAGATCACAAATCATAAAGGCGACTTTATGGGGATGCCTTTTGAAGGAATGAGCATTGTGGGATATGATAACGCAAAGAAAAAGTTTGTCAGTACATGGATCGACAATATGGGAACCGGAATCATGCATAGCGAAGGCGACTGGAACCCTTCCACAAAATCAGTTGAATTCAAAGGGAAAATGACAGATCCTTCAAGACCTGGAAATGATTGTAATTTCAGAGAAGTATTCACTTTTGTGGATGATAATACTCAAAAGCTTGAAATGTACGGCCCTGATTCCAAGACCGGAAAGGAATATAAAACCATGGAAATAAAATATACGCGCAAAAAATAATCCATAAAAAAAACCGCTTCATCAGAAGCGGTTTTTACTTTATAATACATTAATAATTAATCATTTAACTTTAGTACAGCCATGAACGCTGATTGCGGTACTTCTACTCTACCAATCTGTTTCATTTTCTTCTTACCTTCTTTCTGCTTTTCCAATAGTTTACGTTTTCTGGAAATATCTCCTCCATAACATTTTGCGGTAACGTCCTTTCTTAAGGCTTTAATCGTTTCTCTCGCGATAACTTTCGTACCTAATGCTGCCTGAACAGCAATATCAAACTGTTGTCTAGGAATCAGCTCACGAAGCTTTTCACACATCCTTTTACCGATATAATAAGCATTAGAATCGTGAATCAATGAAGATAAGGCATCTACCATATCACCATTGATCAGGATATCCATTTTTACAAGCTTGGAAGCCCTGAATCCGATTGGATGATAATCGAATGAAGCATATCCTTTAGAGATAGATTTTAATCTGTCATAGAAGTCGAATACCACCTCAGCAAGAGGCATATTGAAAATTAACTCTACTCTTTCTGATGTCAGATAACTCTGGTTAACAATTTCTCCTCTCTTTTCAATACATAAAGTCATTACTGCTCCTACGAAATCGGATTTTGTAATGATAGACGCCTTGATGAATGGTTCTTCTACTCTGTCCATCGTTGAAGGATCCATCATTTCAGACGGGTTGTTGATCAAAATCGGAACTTCAGGCTCTTTTTTAGTATATCCAAAATAAGATACGTTCGGTACCGTAGTGATGACGTTCATATTAAACTCTCTGTCAAGACGTTCCTGAACGATTTCCATGTGTAGCATTCCTAAGAATCCGCAACGGAAACCAAAACCAAGGGCGGCAGAACTTTCAGGTTCAAAAACCAGAGAAGCATCATTCAGTCTTAATTTTTCAAGAGAGAATCTTAATTCTTCAAAATCTTCAGAATCAATTGGGTAGATCCCGGCAAATACCATTGGTTTTACTTCCTCAAATCCATCAATCGGAGCATCTGCAGGTTTTTCAAATGAAGTGATGGTGTCTCCTACTTTTACCTCACGGGCATCTTTAATACCCGATACGAGATATCCTACATCTCCGCAATGGATCGTTTTCTTGGGAACCTGCTTCAGTTTTAAGGTACCCACTTCATCAGCACCATATTCCTTTCCTGTAGCGAAGAATTTGATCTTTTCATTTTTGGTGATGCTTCCGTTCACTACTTTAAAATAAGCTTCAATACCTCTGAACGGGTTGTATACAGAGTCAAAGATCAAAGCCTGCAGTGGACCGTCAGGATCTCCTACCGGTGCAGGAATTCTTTCAACAATCTGCTCTAAAAGGTTATGAACACCTTCTCCTGTTTTACCGGAAACTCTCAATACATCTTCATATTCGCATCCGATAAGGTTCATGATCTCATCGGTTACTTCTTCCGGGTTCGCAGACGGAAGGTCAATTTTATTCAGAATCGGAATGATCGTTAAATCATTTTCCAATGCAAGATACAGGTTACTAATGGTCTGTGCCTGAATACTCTGTGCAGCATCTACAATAAGAAGTGCACCTTCACAGGCAGCAATAGAACGGGAAACTTCATAAGAGAAGTCAACGTGTCCCGGGGTATCAATAAGGTTTAAAATATATTTTTCTCCTTTATACTCATAATCCATCTGGATCGCATGTGACTTAATGGTAATCCCACGTTCTTTCTCCAGATCCATATCATCCAGCGTCTGAGACTGCAATTCTCTTTGGGTAACGGTATTCGTGTACTCCAATAGACGGTCTGCCAGGGTACTTTTACCATGGTCGATATGAGCGATTATGCAAAAATTTCGTATGTTTTTCATTTAAGAATCTTGTAATTTGCAAAGATAAGAAAATGCAGGAGAATTTTTCATTCTTAATTCTTTCTTTTAACTGAAACACAGATAACAATAAGAAGAGAAGTAAAATTTTCCCTCTTTTTAAATATTATTTTGTTTTGCCAAAGTCTTCCGGTAACACATAATTTCCGGTAAAAGGATCAAGATAAACTTTAGGTCCTGCAGTATTCTTTCTTTTGCCTGATAAACTGACATCTATCACTGCACCAATAACGCCACCAATCAGACCTCCTGCTGCTGCACCAATTGTAACCCCGGTTGTAGCAGTTTCAGGAAATAATTCTGCTTTTGTTACCTCAATAAAAACACCCTTATCATCTTTAAAAATCTCAGTGTAACCCACAGGGATATTTTTGTAGGCAATGCCCTTATATACAAAAGCATAAAAATGTCTTATTGCCGATTTTTCATCTCCTTTTACAGCCTTTGTAATGATTCCCTTATCATTAGCCTGCAAAGTAAATCCGGGTTCAGGATTATGAGTAAAAAAGCTATAATAGTCTTTGTAAACCCCTTCTTTAAGTTCATTTGCTTTTAGAATACTCAATTTTTCTTTTAATACAGAGGCATAATCAGGAAACTCATTTTCTGAAATGCTAAGTTCCCAAGGGGTTGCTTTATAGGAGTCTTTAAAAAGATCAGTAAGAATTAAAGTCACTTTTCTTGCCAGACTTTGTGCCAGATAAGGTGTTATACGTGATGAGACTGTTGCCACAGTATCTATTCTATCCATAAAATGATATCCGTCTTCTTTTTTAATAAATATACCTGCCTTTAATTCAAGCTTTCCAATAGAATACTTTTCCTTTTTATCTTCTGAAATATTTAAATTTTCAAGCAAAAAAACCATATCATTATTTCCTCGTGACGGATTGTACTTATAAAACCAATCCTGTATGTCTTTGCTGGCATTATTTTCGAAAACAACTTTTACCTCGTCCTTGTGGTGCATAACAATTCCAATTTCTTGATTTGCCCTTTGATCTATTACCGTAAGACTCTTGATAGAATTTTTGCCATCTTTAATGGATTTTGAAAGATCAATGGTTTCTATTTTCTGTGCTGATGCAAAAACTGAAATCAATAAAAAGAAAAAAATGTTTCTCATAATTTATGTTTTAACTTCAACAAAAATAGGAATTTACAGCAAAATTAAACGGCTCTCACAGAAAGATCTGTAAGAGCCGTCCAACATTAAAAAAATAAACTATTATGGGTTCTGTTTAGGTCCCGAAGCATTGTTATGGTTTCCGTGAGGTCTTCTTTCGTCCATTTTATCCTTCATCATTTTCTCGGATTGAAACAGCTTCAAAACTTTCTGGCAGGGAATTACCTGCTGCATTTTATCTGCGTATTTCTTTCTGTTATCCAATAACTTCTGTCCCAATTCAAAACTTTGCTGCAATTTTGCTTTAGCCTCGTCATCCGTTAAGGATTCAGGATCAAAGTTTGAATTAAACTGACTTTTTATCTGCCTCTGGCTATCGAGATATTCGTTATACAATTGTGTAAATTCGGCTTTATCGTCTGGATCAACATTAAGATTATCCATGATCATATTGTCCCTGAATTTCTTCAGGAGTTCTTTTCTCTCTTCCGGAGAAAGATTATTGATGACTTCTTTCCTTTGTTTAGGATCCATCTTTTTCCAATCATAATCCGTTCTTTGGGCATTCAATCCAAAGCCATAAATAATCAAAAACGTCAATAATATATTTTTCATTTTCTTTTAATTATAAATATCCAAATAAACGTCCTGAGTCGAATTACTTGCTAATTCTGCAATTTCAGAATTAGAAAACGAGTCAAGATATTCATTCATTCGTGTTTCTTCTTTTTTCTTTACAGTTTTCACCGGTTCAGGGGTCTCTGCAGTTTTTTTGGTTTCGTTTAAACTTTTAGAAGCGTAGACATTGTTATTTTTTTGATTGTCAACTGTTTGATCATTATTTTCAACAGAAGTTAAATCAGATTTTAAAGTTTCGTAAGCCAGCTCGCTTTCTGTTTTCGGCGCTCCGTCATTGGCAGCATAAGCTGTTTTAGAGTTCAGTATCTGTTCAGGGGAATCATTATCTGAATTAAAAACATAAGTTGCTCCAAAAATCAAAGCCAGTGATGCTGCAGCAGCATACATCCAGTTCAGCTTAAAGACAGGTGCTTTTTTACTTGCCTTTATATCATTCATAACGTTCTCCTGAATATTTTGAAACAAATCATCAGGAACTGTGTAAATGTTTTTACGCTCTAATTTTTCTATGTCGAACTCTTTCATCTTTGTTGGTCAAAAATTATTTTTCGTAATTTTCTTTAATATACTCTTCTATTTTCTGTTTGGCATAATGATAATTTGTTTTCAAAGTGCCTACCGACATATCCACAATTTTTGATATTTCTTCGTAGGGCAAATCATCATAATACCGCATCATAAATACCAGTTTCTGCTTTTCGGGCAGGCTCTGTATAGCGTTCTGCAGTAAAATCTGTATTTCTTCAGCATCTCCTTCCGTATTATCTGCGACGAGATTCTGCATATGATACTCCGGATCCTCATCCGTTTTCTGCATTTTTTTCATTTTGTTGACCTGTTGTAGTGCTTCGTTGGTAGCGATTCTGTACAACCAGGTATACAACTGGCTATCATTTTTAAACTGATGAAAATTCTGATATGCTTTAATAAAAGTTTCCTGCAAAGTATCCTGTGCAAGATCTCCGTCCACAATAATTCTTCGTATGTGCCAGTACAATCTGCTTTGATAGGCATCCATCAAGGCACGAACCCCTTTATCCTGGGTTCGTGGATTTTGCATCAACGAAATAATTTCCGCGTCCTTAATCTTCATAAGATGCCTTCATTGTTTTGGATTACAAAAATAGCTGAAAGTTAAATTAAAAATTCAATTTTCATTTTAAATATTAAAAATAATATGAGACACTTACGCAATAAACGTGCCTATATTGAAGTACAAGATTTCTGAAGTGTTCTTCCTTTCCCGGCTCAGCTTAAAATCTTATATTTGTTATATGCAAATTGTAATCATCGGTTCCGGAAATGTTGCCTATCATATGGCAAAAGCTTTCACGTTGAAAAGCATTCCTGTGGCGCAGCTATTTGGGAGGAACGAAAAAGAATTAAGTAAAATCTCTGAAGAATTAAATATTCCTTGCTCTACAGATCATCTGGAAGAAGCAGATCTTTATATTCTTTGTGTAAGCGATCATTCTGTGGAAGAAGTCTCAAAAATTATTACAAAAAAAGATTGTCTGGTGGCCCATACCTCAGGATCTCTTCCAAAAGAAGTTCTGGCTGGTGAGTATAGAAAATCCAGCTTCTACCCTTTACAGACTTTTTCAAAATCCAAGGAACTTGACTATGAAAAAATTCCGTTTTTCATAGAGGCGGAAAATGAAAAAGATCAAAAAATATTGTTTGATCTTGCTTCAAAGATTTCGGAAAGAGTAATGGAAAGCAATCACGAAAAAAGAAAATATATTCACCTGACGGCTGTATTTGCCTGCAATTTTGTGAATCATCTTTTTTCAAGGGCTAAAGAAATTTCAGATTCCCAGGATATTCCGTTTGATTATTTCTTGCCGCTGATTGATGAAACGGTTCAGAAAATTCATGAAATTGAGCCCAAAATGGCACAAACGGGCCCCGCAGTAAGAAATGATGTAAGGATTTTACAGCTGCATGAACAGTTATTAAAAGACGAAAGTCTTGAAATTTATAAAACAATGAATCATTCTATTCAGGAAATGTATGAGCTATAAAGAGAAATTAAAAGATATTAAAGCATTTGTATTTGATGTTGACGGAGTTTTCACAGACGGAAGCGTATATCTGCTTCCCGGAGGAAATATGTGCAGGGTAATGAATGTCCTGGACGGTTATGCAGTAGTAAAAGCTTTAAAAAACAATTATTTAATTGGGGTTATTACGGGAGGAAATGATGAAATGGTAAAGCACAGAATCAATTATCTGGGTATTCAGGACTACTATCCGAAGTCTCACAATAAAATGAATGATTTTGAAGATTTTAAGAAGAAATACAATCTTAAAAATGAAGAAATTCTGACCATGGGTGATGATCTTCCGGATATTCACATCATGGAAAGTTCAGCCATTGCGGCATGTCCTGAAAATGCGGTTCCTGAAGTAAAAGGAATTTCCGATTATATTTCCCCGAAAAAAGGTGGAACAGGGGCGGTTCGTGATGTCATTGAACAGGTAATGAAAGTTCAGGGAAACTGGCATGACGATAATACTCAATCTGTATAAGTATCTGTATGAAATTACTTTTAGCATCACAATCCCCAAGAAGAAAAGAACTTCTTTCGAGTTTAGGCTTTGAATTTGAAGTCGTAAAAATAGACTGTGAAGAAATTATTCCGGAAACTATCAAAATACAGGAAGCGGCCGCTTATCTTTCTGACTTAAAAGCAGATGCTTTCAGAAGTCTGGAGGAAGATGAAGTACTTCTGACTGCCGATACGGTAGTTGCTATCGACAATCAGATCCTTGGTAAACCTAAAGATGAAGCGGATGCCTTTAAAATGCTTCAAAACCTTTCAGGAAGAACGCATCAGGTGTATACGGGAATTACCATCAAAACCGCCGGAAAATCGATCACTGAAACCGATGTGGCTGATGTTACTCTGGACAAGCTTTCGGATGAAGAAATAAACTATTATATTCAGAACTATAAGCCTTTCGACAAAGCCGGAAGTTATGGTGTCCAGGAATGGCTGGGAATGGCAAAGATCACAAGTCTTACCGGAAGTTATTATACCATTATGGGGCTTCCTACCCATCTTGTTTATAAAATACTGAAAGAATCTTCTCTGATTTAAAAGATTATCAGGGTCAAAACTCCCATTAAAGAAGAAATAAAATATTTCCGCCAGAAATATAAATATTATTCATTATAAAATTTTATTATTTTTACAAAATCATCAAACTGCTGATAATAAAAAGCAGATTAGCGAGTTATATTGAATAATGAAAAAGAATATATTATTCCTTTTAGTCATATGTCTTGTTGCTTCCTGTGCTACCAAAACAAAAAAGCCGGAGCAGCGTTCAAGAGTATTGAAAGGATTTTCCACATATTACAACACTCTCTTTAATGCAAAAGATGCGTTAAACAGTGAGTTTACAGCCAGAGATAAAGGGCATAAAGACAATTTCTATGCTCCCTATATTCCCATTCTTACTTACGAAGAACAACCTTTGGGCAGTGATCTCGGGCAGACTGAAGCTTTTGCTGAAAACTCTATGAAGATGGCAGAAGTAGCCAACAGACCTTCAGGAAGAGGCAATTCAGGAATTCCGAATATTCCCGGCGGACCTCAGGGAAACGGTCCTTCAAGACCTGACGGAGAAGAGAATAAAGGAGCCACTACTCTGGAAATTGCAGAAGCTAAAGCTTTAAAAGCAATTAATAAATATTCTGTAACCAGAAATGGTGAAGAGAAAAACAAGCAGATTTTTGATGCCTACATGATCCTTGCGCAGGCAAGAATTTACCGTGGTAAATCTCTGGAGGCCCTGGATGCTCTCAATTATGTTTTCACCCGTATGAAGGATGATAAGAGAATTGCACTTGCAAGGATTTATCAGGGTCTTGCTTATGATCAGATCAAAGATTATCACAGAGCGCATGAAACATTTGCGAAACTGAAAAGTGAAGATATCAGTAAAAGTTATGCAAAACTGCTAAGCATTTACTATTCCGAATCTCTTCTTGATGCCGGTAAGAAAGAAGAAGCTGCCAAGGAACTTGACAATGCTTTTGAGCTCAATACAAACAGAAAACTGAAGAGCAGAATTGCTTATCTGAGAGGCCAGGTTCTGGAAAATCTGAATCAGAATGATAAAGCAAGAGAAAGCTATGCTGCAGCGTATAAATATGCCAGTGATTTCGAATTTGAAGTAAAATCTCAGGTTGCCATCGCTAAAACTTTTAACGGTAAAGGTGATTATGCAGGAGCCAAAAATTATCTGGAAGGAATCAGTAAAAAAGGGATGTATGGATCCAGAAAGAACGAATTTTACTATGCCTTAGGTTTGATGGCCAATAAAGCAGGCAAAAAAGATGAGGCTCAGCAATTCTTCAGAAAATCGCTTTTTGAAAAGGTTTCCGATCCTCAGATCCGTGGATTGGCTTATTATGAAATAGGAAAAAGCTATCTTGATAAGAATGATTATATCGGAGCCGGAAGTTATTATGATTCTGCACTTGCTGTAATGACTTATGAGCCTTCAAAAATACTGTTAAAAGACCAGTCTGAATACATTAAAAAGATTTCCAAAAACTACTATCTGATCAAAAAGAATGACAGTATTCTTTCTCTGGCAAAAATGAATGATGCTCAGAAAACAGACTATTTCACAAAATATATTGCCAAATTAAAGATTAAAGAAGAGAAAGAGGAACAGGAAAGAAGACGTGCAGAAAGAAGTAAAGGTTTTGATACCGGTGATTACAGTGCCAATTCTATTTTTGCCAATAGTGGCAATTCTTTTGAGGACTTTGGAGTCACGACAAAAGGTTTTTATTTCAGCAATTCAGGAACGGTAAGCAAAGGAACCTCTTCATTTAAGCAGATCTGGGGAGACCGTGCCCTGGCCGATAACTGGCGTTCTTCCAAGAAAATGGCCTCTATTGAAGATATGAAAAATGAAGCGTTGGGAGTAGCCTCAGCGCCTAATCCAAGACGTTTTGAGCCTGCGTACTATATTGAACAGATTCCTACGGATCAGGGGAAATTATCTCAGTTAAAAAAGGACAGAGATACCGCTTCATTAGGTCTGGGAATTATGTATCAGAATTATTTTACCAATACTCCACTGGCCACGAAAACGCTTTATGATCTTGTGGATGTAAAGCCGGAAGAAAAAGTGATGTTACAGGCATTGTATGAGATTTTTGCCATGAATTATGAGAAAAATCCACAGGCTTCTGAAAGAGCAAAACAAATTCTCCTGGCAGATTATCCATATACTTCTTATGCAGAATTTGCCAGAAATCCTAAGAATAAATCATTTGTAAAATCAACCGAAGAAGTTGAAAACGAATACAAAAAGGCATATGCGCTATTTGAATCCGAAAAATTTGCAGAAAGTAAAGATCTGATCGATCAGACGATTCAGAAGTATCCGAAAGATGCTCTGGTTCCCAAGCTGTATTTATTAAATGCTTTCAATGCAGGAAAATCAAGTGGAAAGGAAGTTATGATTCTGCAGCTTGAACAGATTGCCCTGAATTATTCCAAGACACCTGAAGGCATACGAGCCAAAGAAATGTTGAATTACCTGAAAAGTGATTTGAGCTTCCAGGCAACGGATAATAAAGGAAATTCTATTCCTCAGCAGCCGTCAGGAGCACCAGTACAGCCTAGCAGCCAAAATACGGGAGTTCCACAAATGAACAGCGGAAAAGTACAGAAGCTGGATACGATGCAGAACATTAATACGAATACTGCTCCACAAAATCCTAAAAAGCCGAACGAAACAAAATCGGGTTCCAAGATCCCGCCAAGGCCACAATAAAATAAAAAAGCGAAGATTATTCTTCGCTTTTATTTTTCTTTACTCCGTGGAAGTCCTTCAGATAGAAAGGTTCAAAATAAGCCATATCTTCAAATTCTTTATTTTCTATTTTTTCCAGCGTCTTTCTGATCAGATATTGAGAAGAAGGATAAACGTTTTCATTAAAAACTGCCTCCGGAAGATTCAGAATCTCTTTTGCTTTTTTAGCACCATCCCCTACAAACAGAACTTTTTTATCTTTAAATTCTTCAAAAGAAGTCTCATCTAAAATCTTCGCTTCTGTCTTGGATAACTCCTCCCCTGTTCTACCATCATAAACGGCCGTATAAACCTCCATTCTCCTTGCATCGATCAAAGGTATTATAAAATCGAAGTTATCGCCTAAAAAAGGCTCTATCATACTTTCAAGAGAATTCACTGCTATCAAAGGAACTCTGAGTCCATAACAAAACCCTTTTGCAGAGGCCGCTCCGATTCGTAGGCCGGTATAAGATCCGGGGCCTTTTCCTAAAGAAACAGCTTCAATATCTTTAAGCGTAATCCCCGCTCCTTCCAATGCCCACTCTACGTACGTGTGAAGGCTTTCAGACTGTTTATAGTTTTCAGAAACTTCTTCACAAAGGCATAATAGCTTCTCATTGTCTGATATAGCTACTGAACAGTTCTTGGATGATGTTTCCAGATATAGAATTTTCATTTTTTTATTTTAAGCTAAACAGCAAAATTGCAAAAGCAAAACCGCATTTAATTTTGTGCAAATTTACTCCATTATTTTGGACTATTTTCTATAAATCGTTCTTGGCTCCGCCTGAGCACTCGGATAGATAGTCATATCTGAAATAGTAACGTGTTTCGGAGCATTTACACAGTAAGCAATGGCATCAGCAATATCTTCCGCTTTCAGGGCATCATAGCCTGCATACACCGTTGAAGCCTTTTCACTGTCGCCTTTGAACCTTACCAGAGAGAAATCGGTTTCTACAGCTCCCGGCTGGATGTTGGTTACTTTGATTCCAAATTCGGTAAGTTCCAGTCTCATACCTTCCGAAATAACGTCTACCGCTTTCTTTGTTGCACAGTACACTACTCCATTCGCATAGGTTTGTCTTGCTGCTACAGAACTGATGTTTACAATATGACCTAAGCTTTTAGTTTTCATCGTCGGAATAATCATTTTGGAAACATAGAGTAATCCCTTCACATTTCCGTCAATCATAGAATCCCAATCATCCGTCTTACCAGCAGAGAGAGGATCTAACCCATGAGCATTGCCGGCATTATTAATCAGAACATCAATATCTTTCCAGTTTTCAGGAAGGGAATTAATGGCCGCTTCCACTTCTTCAAGATTCCTTACATCAAATACTAAACTAAATATTTCGGTGTATTGAGAAAGTTCTGTTTTTACAGATTCAAGCACCTCACTTCTCCTTCCACAAATAATAATTCTGTTTCCTTGTTTTGCAAGAAGCTCTGCAGTGGCTTTACCTATACCGGAAGTTGCACCGGTGATCAATATTGTCTTCATAAAATTGGTTGTTAAATGTCCGAATGCACTCCTCTATCAATGTCATGATTCTGTTACATTCAAACATTGTTGTATTGATATATTAATTCGCATCAAAAGACTGAAAAGCATCTTTGATATGGTCAATTACTAAATTTTTATTTTCATCGGGAAGAACAGAAATAATATCAAACCTGGCTTCCTGACCGTTATTACATTCCTCCAGATAATGATTAGCTGCAGAAACAATAGATTTTATCTTTGTTTTGGTTACAGCTTCCTGAGGAAGGATGAAGGCATCGGTGGATCTTGCTTTCACTTCCACGATAATAATCAGATTATCTTTTTCAGCAATGATATCAATTTCGTTTTGCTTAAAACGAAAGTTTCTGGCCTTAATGGTATAGCCGTTTTTCTGAAGATAATCAGCAGCGAGATTCTCTGCTATTTTTCCAAAATCATTGTGATGAGCCATAGTGTATAATTAAGAGTTTGGAGATAGGAGAGTAGTAGTGCCTTAAAAATCTATTTTTACATTAGCATCCACTTTCATTTTCACGTTGGCACCGATTAAAAGGGGTCTGTTGTCCTTAATATGTCCATTCGGGAAAGCAAACACTACGGGAAATTTATATTTTGAAATTCTGTCTGAGATCAGTTTATAAACGAACTCATCAAAACTTTCATCATAGCTTTGATTTTCCTTTTCATCCCCCATATTGGTCATTCCACCAACAATCAATCCTTTGATTTTATTGAAAACACCTGCCAGTTCCAGACTCATGATCATACGATCCAGTGCATAGAAGTTTTCCCCGATATCTTCGATAAACAGAATCTTGTCTTTAAAGTCAAATGAATATTTGGTTCCAAGAAGGGCATAGATAAGGGCTAAATTCCCTCCGACCAGTTCTCCCTGAATATTCCCCTTTTTATTGAATGGGTGAGGTTTAAGGCTGTATTTTGGCTTTTTCCCTTTCAGGATATCGAAAATAAGATCATAACTTTCATCAGTAACTCCAAAGCTGGATGTTTTAACAGTCTGCCCGTGAATGGAAACGAAACCTTTTTTCATCAGATAACTTTGGATAACTGTATTATCGGAATATCCAATATACCATTTCGGGTTTTCTGAGAAATTTTTCAGCTTCAGATGCTGAAGCAGATGCTGGCAACCGTAGCCTCCTCTGGAAGCCCATACAGCTTTTATTTCCTTATCATTAAAAGCCCAGTTGATATCTTTTGCTCTTTCCTTTTCTGTTCCGGCGTAATTATATCCGTTTGAAAATTTAGTGTAGAGATGTTCTCCGGGAACGGGTTCAAAACCTCTGCTTTTAATCATTTCTATTCCTTTTTCCAGTTGAGTGGCATCTACAGCTCCTGCAGGGGAAATAACAGCTATTTTGTCTCCTTTTTTAAGAGACTTTGGAAAGATCATTTTTTTCATTTTGCTTTTTGATATTTTACTTCTTTCTTTTCTGCTTCCTCCAGTTGTCTTTCAAACTGATTGAATTTTTTGAAACTCTGCAGGAAAATAAAGAAACTGAAGATAATAAGAATACAGCCAACAACTCTTCTGATCTGGTTGGCCAGTTTTTGTGTTAATTTATCATGAAACTGCTTGGCAAGAAATATCTTGGCAAGATCTATAGAAAGGTAAGTGGCCAGTACTATGCTGATGTATAAAATAAAACTGCTGGTGTCCGGATATTGATTCCTTACGGAAATTACCGTTACCAGCCAGAAAAGGATGACTCCCACATTGAGAAGGTTAAAGAAAAAACCATTGAAAAATGTCTTAATATAATTCTGTCCAATAATCCTTTCTTCGCCGGGCATATGCATTTTTGTTTTGGTAACCAGCATCACAATCCCGTAAACAAAAATAAGAATAGAAGTGATCCTGTAGAATCCCGGATGTTTATCTATTAACGTTACAATATCTGTACTGGCATAATAGGCTGCTACAATGCATAATAAATCTGCTGTAATGACGCCAAGATCCAGTGACAAGGCATGTCTGGGGCCTCTGGAAAAGCTGGTTTCAATAAGCAGGAAAAAAATAGGTCCTATGAAAACCAGGCTTAGCATAAATCCTAATATGACGGCAGATAGTACAAGTTCTAGCATTAAGTAGTGTTTTAAAATGAATAAAAATTCATTTCGTTTAATACAAAGTTAGACTTTATGATTTAATTATTCAATAAAGTTGTGATATATCAAGTGGATTTTAATAACACTTTAATGTAATTTTTTATTAAGGAATAGGAGAGGAGTGGAGAGTACATTTCATACTTTTTATATTTAGAAAATAAAAGGCTGACGGTTCGGTAACACATCAGCCTTTATAATTTTATCAACAGTCTTCTTAAAGAATTAATTCTTTACTTCACAATCTGGAAGTCAAGCTGCTTCTGAATCAGATTGGCTTTCACCACCTTAATCTGAACTTCATCTCCAAGCTGGTATTTATTTCCATGTCTTATTCCGTATACAGCATGAGTTTTCGCATCATACATATAGGAATCATCCACAAGGTCTCTCAACTTGATCAAACCTTCAGCACCATTCTCAGGAATTTCAACCCAGAAACCAAACTCTGCTACTCCGGAAATCACTCCTCTGAATGTTTCTCCCAGATGTTTTTCCATGAATTTCACCTGCATGTACTTGATGGAATCTCTTTCCGCATCAGCTGCCAATCTTTCCATAGCACTGCAGTGTTTTGCTTTTTCTTCAAGCTCACCTCTGTTTGGAGATTTTCCTCCATCCAGATAATGCTGAAGAAGACGGTGTGCCAGCAAATCCGGATAACGACGGATAGGAGAGGTGAAGTGACTGTAATACTCAAAACCTAAACCATAGTGGCCGATTGGTTCCGTAGAGTATACCGCCTTACTCATACTTCTCATAGCAAGCGTTTCAATCATATTTTCTTCCCCTTTTCCTTTTACATCATGAAGAAGTTTATTCAAAGACGCAGCCACTTTTTTGGTATTGGCCAAATCCATTTTATATCCGAAAGTAGCAACGAAGTCTCTCAACGATTCCAGTTTTGCAGGATCCGGATCATCGTGTACCCTGTAAATAAATGTATTATTGGTGATCTCACCTTTTCTTGAAAGGGATACAAATTCTGATACTTTTTTATTGGCTAAGAGCATGAATTCTTCGATCAGGTGATTGGAATCTTTACTGATTTTAAAGTAAACCCCAACCGGCTCATTATTTTCATCAAGATTGAATCTTACTTCACTTCTGTCAAAAGTAATGGCTCCTTTTCGGACACGTTCATGACGCATTATTTTGGCCAGCTTATCAAGCGTATTGATCTCTTCAGCCAGATCTCCCTGTCCGGTTTCGATACGCTCCTGCGCTTCCTCATAAGTAAATCTTCTGTCTGAATGAATAACCGTTCTTCCGAACCACTGCTTTTGAATTTCAGCATTGTCATTCAGTTCGAAAACTGCAGAAAAAGTATATTTATCTTCATGTGGACGAAGTGAACAGACATCATTACTCAATACTTCCGGCAGCATCGGCACAACCCTGTCAACAAGGTATACCGAAGTGGCCCTCTGATAAGCTTCATCATCCAGAATAGTTCCCGGAACTACATAATGGGATACGTCTGCAATATGAACCCCGATTTCCCAGTTTCCGTTTTCCAGCTTTCTTATGGATAAAGCATCATCAAAATCCTTAGCATCCTTAGGGTCAATCGTAAACGTACAGATATCACGCATATCCCAGCGTTTTGCAACTTCTTCATCTGTGATGCTTCTGTCGATTTTATCTGCGTCAGCTTCTACTTCCGGTGGAAACTCATAAGGAAGACCATATTCAGCAAGGATAGAGTGGATTTCTGTTTCATGTTCTCCCGGAGCACCCAGCACCTGAATGATCTCTCCTTCCGGATTTTTGTCACCCGGTCTCCACTCTGTCATTTTTACAATGACCTTATCACCATCTTCAGCATTGTTGAACTTTCCTTTCGGAATAAAGATATCTGTGTTGATTGTTTTTTTATCACAAACCACAAATCCAAATTCCTTGTGGGTAACCTTCTGAAATGTTCCTACAAATTCCGTTCTGGTACGCTCCAAAACTTCCAGGACAGAGCCTTCCAGCTTCTTTCCTTTATAATGATAAGTTATAATAAGAACCTTATCTCCCTGCAGCGCATCCTTCACATTTTTGGAATGAACGAAGACATCATCTTCCAATCCTTCCACACTTACATAAGCATTTCCACTTTGGTTGAAGTCTATAGTTCCGGTAAGCGTTCCTGCGATTTTCAGGTTCACGATATACTTTCCTTTTTCTACTTCTTTAATCTTTTCAGATCCCTGAAGTTTGTGCAGTGCCTGGATCACAAGTTCTCTTTGTCTTGGATTTTTGTAATCTATTCCGTCAGCGATCTGCTTATAATTATAAATTTTGGATGAATTTGCATTCATAAAACGGAGGATCATTCTTCCGATCTCCATCATTTTTAAATCATTTTTATGACTTATATATTTTCTTTTTTTTGGCATTTTAATTTTCTTTTAATTGTTTTGATCTTTCTCAACTAAGACCATTTTCTAAATCTTCCTTATTCGTCCTTTGTATAAGGTCATTCAATTTCAGCATTAGAATCTTTCCGTAAATCATCAGAAATTATCTTTCAGTTTACTTACAACGGGAGCTTTAGTTTTGTATAAATTTAATACAATTCTGGAGAAGAAAAGAGAAAAACCTTCTATTAATATATTTCAAATATAAGAAAGGCTTTGGAGAAAAATAGAGTATAAATTTCTATCGGACACTGCAAATGTACGAATAAAAAATAAATAAGGCTTGCAAAGTGATTTACAAGCCTTATTTTATTTATTTAGCAAAATGCAATTTTGTCAACTCTGTTCTGGTGTCTTCCACCTTCGAAGTCTGTTGAAAGAAATTGATCTACAATTTCCAGCGCCAGTTCTTTAGCTATAAATCTTGCCGGCAGTGAAATCATATTGGCATCATTATGCTGTCTTGCCAGTGTTGCAATGTCCGGCATCCAGCACAAAGCACATCTTATTTTCTGGTGTTTGTTCGCAGTGATCTGAACTCCGTTTCCGCTTCCACAGATCAGGATTCCCAGCTCATTTTCTCCGTTTTCCACAGAGGTTGCGGCAGGGTGTACAAAGTCCGGATAATCCACACTGTTTGTGGAAAACGTTCCAAAATCCTGAACTTCAAACCTTTCTGAAAGATAGTTCTTAACAATCTCCTTATATTCATAGCCGGCATGGTCCGCTGCGATCGCAATTTTTCTTTTCATAATACTCTTATTAAGCTTTATTAGATTCTATTTCCTTACAAAGGTAAGAATAATAACAATTCGTGTTAGTAAACCCTGAGTTAATTGTGAAAAGGTATGTGAATAACTGTGGAAAACTTTTCTCAACTTTCTATTTTTAAAGATCAATTTATTTCGTAATAGAAATTCTTTCCGAAGATTTTTACTACAACTTTCCAGATGTTTTCTTCAGCTATCCCCAGATTTTTCCATAATAAAATAACTAATAATGGCTTCATTTCAAAGTTATCAACATTTGTTAATAAGTGTGTGAAATAGCGGGTTTACAGGAATTTATATTGTGAGTTAAATATGAATTGGATACAAGTTGAATGTTATCAATTATTATCATAAAACTTATCCCCGAAATTCACAACACTCAACAACAACTACATTATTCTTTTTTTTAAAAGAGAAAAAATTGTTGATTAATGGGTGATTGGGTTCGGGGAAAGTTTTTGAAAACTTTTATTTTAATCAAACTGTTGAAAAAGTTTAAAACCTTACATTTGTGAAACAAAAATTCAATGAGATTTATGAAATTGTTCTTGCGAGATTTTACCAAAAGCTAAAACGGATTTCTGCAGGACGGTCTCATAAGGCTTAGCAAAAAATAAATCTATTTATGAAAACAATCAATGATCTTAATTTTAAAGATAAGAAGGCTCTGGTAAGAGTGGACTTCAATGTTCCGCAGGATGATCAACTGAAAGTGACAGACAATACAAGAATTGTTGCTGTGAAACCTACAGTGGAGAAAATCCTTAATGATGGTGGTTCTGTCATCTTAATTACGCACCTTGGAAGACCTAAGGGAGAGGTTAAAGATGAATTTTCCCTTAAACATATTGTAGGCGAAGTTTCTTCTGTTTTAGGACAGGAAGTAAAGTTTGTGGATGAATGTATCGGAGAGAAAGCAGAGCAGGCAGCTGCCGATTTAAAACCGGGGGAAATCTTATTATTGGAAAATGTACGTTTTCATAATGAAGAAGAAAAAGGGGATGCTGCATTTGCAGAGAAACTTGCAAAGTTAGGAGATGCTTATGTAAATGACGCATTTGGTACGGCGCACAGAGCTCATGCTTCCACAGCAGTGATCGCTCAGTATTTTCCATCAACTAAATATTTCGGTTTATTGATGGCTAAAGAGCTCCAGGCTATCGATAAAGTTTTGAAAAGTGGGGAAAGACCTGTTACAGCTATTTTAGGAGGTTCTAAAGTTTCAACTAAAATTACCATTATAGAAAATATTCTTCCTGCAGTAGATAATCTGATCATTGGTGGAGGTATGGCATTTACTTTTATTAAGGCACTTGGCGGAAAAATTGGTAATTCTCTTGTTGAAGAAGATAAGCTTCCTTTGGCACTTGAGATTTTAGGAAAAGCTAAAGAACATAAAGTAAAAGTATATCTTCCTTCTGATGCTATCATTGCTGAAAGCTTTAATAATGATGTGGAGAGAAAAGAAGCTGACATCTATGCAATCCCTGAAGGATGGATGGGACTTGACGCGGGTCACAAATCGAGAGATCAGTTTAATGATGTATTGTTGAATTCAAGAACTATTCTTTGGAACGGACCTATCGGGGTTTTTGAAATGTCAAATTTTGCTGGTGGTACAGTTGCCTTAGGAGAGAGTATTGCTGAAGCAACAAGACTTGGTGCTTTCTCTTTAGTTGGAGGAGGTGACAGTGTTGCTTTTGTTAAGCAATTCGGATATGCTGATCAGGTAAGTTATGTTTCTACCGGCGGTGGAGCAATGCTTGAAAGTCTTGAAGGACTTGAGTTACCAGGGGTAGCTGCCATCAATAATTAATAGAAAAGATAAGATATTGTAAGGCCTGCTAATATAATTAGCAGGCTTTTTTTATTTCTGAAATATATAGAAAATCCTTTATTGATCGGTATTTCCATTGTATTATAGATATAACTTATAGTTATATGTGATTAAGTTGAATTCTCTTTCAACTGCTTAAGCTTTTAAAGTATTTTTTCTTATCAGAATCTTCCTTTATATCTCCGTAATTTTAGTGTTTTTTTCTGTTCTTTAAACAGACTTTTTGGAGATCATAGGCTCATTTTTTTGCTTTGTAATTTTGAAATAGTAGAAAGGTTAATGAATTTTATTCATCAATTTTCTGGTAAATTTTACCTGGTTGAAGATCTCTATTTTAAAAGCAGTTTTGATAGTTTTTTATTTTGAGATTATTTTTCAGGTAGTTTTTTCATAGGTGTAGGTAACCTATTACTGAACTTATAGATTTTATTTTTGAAATAGGGTAGATTTACTTTTTCTTGCTTAAAACAATCTGATAGTTATTTTAAAACAATATTTTATATCTAATTTATTTCATATAAGTGTGAATACTTTGTAATTTAGTGAATTTCAATAAATAAGCTTATTAATTTTGTTTTTTAAATGGTTTGATTTATCTTTGATTATTCCTTAAGTATTATAAAATGAACAAGTTACCAGCTTTTCGTATGATACATTATTGTAAGAAAAAATTAGGTAGTTTTTTGAAATACTTTTAGCATTGAATTTTTTTTAAGAATTAATTTCTGATAAAATTTTACAAACTCACTTTATTGTTTTCTGATATTTTTATATTTTGTCATTATTCTTGATGAGAAGGGTAGGGCAGTTCTTATTTTCATTTCCTGCATCTTTTGAATCAATTTGAAAAAATGTCTTGTCTGACTGTTGGTTTTTATTTTGTCTGAGATACTGAAAAATTGACCTTAATAAATACCTTTAAAATCGATTTTCTGGTTTTTTCCGGGAATTTATATACTGATTTATTTTTAGTAGGAAATGCTATTGTTTTTGTGAAAATTTATTTTATAATTCTCTTTTTTATATTTTTTTTCTTTTGATGCTTTTTAAGAAGCTTGTATAATGTTCAGGTATAATTTTCAGCTTAAGAAAGATTATGCATTATCCTCTTTGAATATTTTAAAAATAGGGTAGGGGATAGGTGTGTTAATTTTAATAAAAAGATAATCAGATTAAAAATTGCATTTAAAGTTGGTAAAGAAATTATTGATTGAATAGATATAAAAAAATAAAACCCAGGAGAAAAAATCCTGAGTTTTTTATTTTTCTAGCTAAATTTGCTAAAAATTGACCTTCATAAATAGGTCAAAAATCAATTTTCTATCTTTTTTCGATAATGTATATCAAACTTGAAAATTCGTTCGAAAATAACGCCTTTACGTTGGAAATTGTTCCAAAGATCACTGCTTTTAGCCAAAATAAGGGTGATTTTTTGTATTTTTCGCTCAACATAGAGATATAATATGAATCAAGTACCAAAGGTTTAATCTTTCTCATTTTCCAGTCGGGATTTTTAGAAATCAAGTTTTCCATACCTTTTTTTGAAAAATGATAGATATGTCTTGGAACATCATAAGCGGCCCAATATTCTTTATAATGTTTCGCATCATAGGAAGTAGGGTTGGGAACTGCAATGACAAGAATTCCTTTTTCTTTTAATTTTTCATGAAAAGCAGTAAGCATTTCATCCTGATTCTCGATGTGTTCAAATACATGCCATAGTGTAATAGCATCTAAGGTGTTACCTTCAATTTTATGAATATCATCTAAAATAGAAGCCTTGGTTATTTTTCCCTGTGCTGCTTTTCTGGCATCAGAATCCGGTTCAAATCCATAGGTTTCAAAATCACTTTCAATATATTTTACAAATTCTCCTGCACCGCATCCGTAGTCCAGAACTTTTGATCCTTTTTTTATTCTGTCTATCAGGATATTTTTTTTGTACTGAAGATTGAATGATTGAAGAAATTTATAAAGCTTTTCCTTCAAACTTCCGGAATCCTGATGGTGGGAAATATAATCTTCACTTTCATAATATCTGGAAATATTGGATGGAATAGGAGTGGTTTTAAAAACTCCTTTTGTTTCAGTCTCTTTAATCTCAAATATTTCCTGTGAAAGAAAATGATCTTTTATTTTCATTGTAAGTAAATATCTTTAGTATGATAAAAAAATTAAGATATTCAGAAGTGTTTTACGCTTATAAATACCTTAATTTTTGTTTTTTATTTTTTAATGTTTCACGTGAAACATTTTTATTAACGACCTAAATAAACCAATAAAACATTGATATCAGCAGGGGAAACCCCGCTAATTCTTCCAGCTTGTGCAATAGTCTTCGGACGTACATTAGACATCTTTTGTTTTGCTTCTGCAGATAGGCTGGAAAGCTTTGTGTAATCAAAATCTTCAGGGATTTTAATATTTTCCAGACGATTCAGCTTAGCTACATTTTCCTTTTCTTTTTCAATATAACCTTTATATTTGATATTGATTTCAGCCTGCTCTCTTACTTCATCGTTATATTGGGTAGAAACTTCTTTAATAAAATCGATTTCATCCAGTTTTTCTAACGTCATATTAGGTCTGGTAAGGATTTGTGCTGCTCTGTACGCCTGATCAACAGGGCTGCTTTCGATAGATTCCAGGACAGGGTTAATAATACCTGGTTTTAAAGAAGTTTCTCGAAGGAATTCTTCAAGTGATTGACTTTCAGATACTTTAGTTTCGACGCGTCTTAATCTGTCTTCTTTTGCCAGTCCTAGCTGATATGCTTTTTCTGTTAATCTGATATCGGCATTATCCTGTCTTAAAAGGAGTCTGTATTCTGCACGTGAAGTAAACATTCTGTAAGGTTCTTCAGTTCCCTTTGTGATTAAGTCATCAATCAATACTCCAATATAAGCTTCATCTCTGTTTAAAATAAAGTCTCCTTTTTTATGTACTTTATTATGTGCATTGATTCCGGCAATTAATCCCTGGCCAGCTGCTTCTTCATATCCGGTTGTTCCATTGATCTGTCCTGCGAAATATAAATTATCTATTAATTTAGTTTCCAGCGTATGTTTCAATTGGGTAGGAGGGAAGTAATCATATTCAATAGCGTAACCCGGACGGAAAACTTTTACATTTTCAAATCCTGGTATATGTTTCATCGCTTTGATCTGTACATCTTCCGGGAGAGAAGAACTGAATCCGTTGACATAGATTTCCACAGTTTTCCATCCTTCCGGTTCTACGAAAAGCTGGTGTCTGTTTCTTTCTGCGAAACGGTTAATTTTATCTTCAATGCTTGGACAGTATCTTGGGCCTAAACTTTGAATCGTTCCATTAAACATTGGACTTCTGTCAAAGCCTTCTCTTAAAATATCGTGTACCGTTTCATTAGTATATACGATATGACAGCTTAGTTGTTTGGTGAGTTTTGGTGTATCAAGATAGCTGAACTTTTGAGGATTTTCATCTCCTTTCTGTTCTTCCATTTTTGAATAATCCAAACTTCTTCCGTCTACTCTCGGTGGAGTACCGGTTTTCATTCTTCCTGCCTCAAAACCTAAAGTGACCAGTTGTTCTGTAATTCCAAAAGCTCTTGGTTCACCCATTCTTCCTCCTCCTAATTGTTTATCTCCAACATGGATTAATCCGTTAAGAAAAGTTCCGTTTGTAAGAACTACAGATTTTGCTTTAATCTCAATTCCTAAAGAAGTAACCACTCCGGCTACTTTATTATTTTCAACAATCAGTTGTTTCACCATATCCTGAAAGAAATCAAGATTGGGAGTATTCTCTAATGCTAAACGCCATTCTTCGGCAAAAAGCATTCTGTCATTTTGGGTTCTCGGAGACCACATCGCAGGACCTTTTGAAAGATTCAGCATTTTGAATTGGATCGCAGATTTGTCTGCCACAATTCCGGAATATCCTCCCATTGCATCAATCTCTCTTACGATCTGTCCTTTTGCGATTCCGCCCATTGCCGGGTTGCAACTCATCTGTCCGATGGTCTGCATATTCATTGTAATAAGCAGTGTTTTTGAACCCAGGTTAGCTGCTGCTGCTGCTGCCTCACAACCTGCATGTCCTGCACCTACTACTATTACATCATATATTTCTGAAATCATTTTTATCTCGCTTGTTTTAAGCTTTAAACCTTATCTTTATAACCAATGTTTCACGTGAAACATTTTTGGAGAATGCACTCTAGGTAAACTCATATTGTTGCTAGAATAGAGTACTTTAGATATGGGACTTTAAGTGATTCTTCAATTTTAAAACTTTAAATCCCTGTATTTATCCAGGTACAGATCTTCCATTCTCCGCATCTCTTTTTCTTCCTCTTCCGTCTTATCTTTATAGCCTGCAAGATGTAAAATACCATGGGCTAAAACCCTTCTTAATTCTTCTTCATAATCTCGGGAAAGGGTAGAGGCGTTATCAGAAATGCGCTGCAAAGATACGAAAATCTCAGCGCTTATTGTCTTACCTTTTACATAATCAAAAGTGATGATATCTGTATAATAATCATGCTGCAAATAATCCTGATTAATCTTAAGAAGATATTCGTCATCACAGAAAATGTAATTGATTTCTCCTAATTTTTTTCCTTCTGAAAGAATAAGATCTTCCAGCCATTTTTTGTAATCTGTACTTACCGACTCTGGTAAGTTTTCGTAAAAGAACTGTATCATTTTTTTAAAACCAGTGTCCTAAAATAACACTGAATATACCTTTTTGGTTATTTTTTAGGGAGTGGCTGAAGTTTACTTTTATCTGCCCGAAAGGAGATTTGTAACCAGCTGTAATTCCCAGTGAGCTATAATTTACTTTAACTGCATCTTCAAACTTGATATCGTTTGATAAGTTGGCAAAGGTAAAGTTTCCGCTGATAAAATAGTTTTTATTAAACTTAAACTGGATATCATTTGATGCCAGTATTACATTGTTTGTATACAACTGGGCGAAATAAAATCCACCAAAGCTTTTAAAATTGATGAGATTCTGCTCAAAAATTCCGCCTAATCTGTATTGGTAATAGCCTGGAAGGTTTTCACCGATAGTAACTCCTCCAAACAGATTGAGACGATAGCTGAATTGTTTGCTAAGCGGAATATTAAGCTTAAGGTCCGCTTTGATCTGAATAATTCTTTTATCAACTTCAGACTTTAAAAGATCTACAACCTTTCCTTCTGCTGCAAAATAAACCCCTTTTGTAGGGAATTCCTTATCATCCTGAGTGTCGGTCTTAATAAAAACATAAGGATTCAGAAAACGGCTGTATCGCCTGTTATCTCCATTGCTGTTTTCTGCTTTAAAATAATCGTGGCTAATACCGCCGCCAATGGCAAATTTATCCTTCCACGTAGACTGTATATAAGCTTCATTTCTGATCCATTCCCAGCGGTCTACTACATAATTATCTACATTCTTTATATCAAAGCTCATTCCTGACGAATAGAGACCAACTCCCGGAATGTATCCGTTATCTACAAAATAATTAAGGTAATATCTGAGACGGTCTCCTACAACAAGATCCACCGAAAGGTTTGAATTTTTGAATAAAAGTCTTTTGGCAGAATAATTCAAAAGAAGTCCTGTTTTAAAAACTTCGTCATAATGTAATCCGAATTTTAAAAAATGACGGGCATCATCTTCAGTCACGTAAAGCTTCAGATAGTTGGCGTCATTCTCCTGAACGATATCATAATTGATAAATTTGTAGTTGTTGGTAGCAACAAGTTTATCTATCATTTTATTAATGCTTCCATAGGTCTGCAAAGAGGGAAGGCGTAATCCCATTTTTCCCAGCGTGTAGTTTTTACCATAAATTTTGCTTCCTTCAATGGAAATACTGTCTATTTTATAAACATTGGAATATATAGGGTTCACCTGTTGTCTGAGACGGTCAAATGATCTCTTTGGCAGTTGGTCTAATACCTGGGAATATTTCATACCTTCCACATATCCGCTGTCGAGAATTTTCTTTTTATCATCGTAGCTTGTAGCGGACATTCCTTTCAGATTGGGTTTAATATTGATATCTGTATATCTGTATTGTCTTCGGGTATCTCTTTTGATACCGAAATCTATGACCTGGTTCAGAATGGCTATAATATTGTTTAAATCTTCTCTTTTAGAAAGATCCTGATTAAGGTCCACACCAATGACGATGTCAATTCCTTTGTCCTTTAGAGGCTTTGACGGATAGTTTACCGTCATTGCTCCGTCTATATAAATGCTGTCACCAATTTTTACGGGATCCATTAAAGAAGGAAACGCAGAACTTGCCATAATAGACTGTACGAGATCTCCTTTTTCAAAAATCTGCATATTTCCGCTTTCAAGATTGGTGGCAACACATAGGAATGGGATAGGCATTTTAGAAAAGTCTTCAATATTGGAAACGTTTTTGAAAAGTTCTTTCAGAAGATAAACGTTTCTCTGGCCGGTGCTGATGGAAGAGGGAAGTGTAATTTTTCCGTTTTTAAGCGGAATGGATAAAAGATATTTGTCTACGGATTTGTTGAAAAAGCTTGCTTCCTGCCGGGACTTCGGATCCATAATCAGAGAATAGAAATCCGTATCCATGACTATTTTTTCTATTTCTTTTCCGGAATAGCCTGCGGCGTACAATCCGCCTACGATGGCTCCCATACTCGTTCCGGAAATGTAATCCACTTTCACTCCCAATGAATCCAGCACTTTAAGAACTCCAACATGTGAAAATCCTTTGGCTCCGCCACCGGCCAGAGACAGGCCTATTTTTGGATTCTTCGGAATTACCAGATTTTTTTTTACCTGAGAATGGATCAATAACAGTGGGAATATGAAAAGCAGAATCAGGAGTTTTCTCATAGTTAATCTTTTATATAAATCCGTTTCACCCGCGGGGAAATGGAGGTTAATACTTCATAGGTTATCGTTTTGCAGTATCCTGCGAATTCTTTTAAGCTTGGTTTGGCGTTGAAAACAGTTACGGTATCACCTTCTTTTACGTTGGGAATATGGTCTACATTAATCATCATCATATCCATGCAGATATTTCCAACTATGGGTGCCAGTGTTTTATTAATTCCGACATTTCCTACCTGATTTCCGATCAGTCTTGGAATTCCGTCTGCATATCCTACAGGAATCGTTGCAATTCTTGTAGGATGATCTGCTTTATATCTTCTGCTGTAGCCTACAGATTCACCATTTTCAACGGTTGATATCTGTGAAATTACGGTTTTAAAGCTTACCACAGATCGTAATTGTTTCTGAATTTCAGGATCTGCAGATTCTCCAAGCATTCCGATACCAATTCTTACCATGTCATGCTGATGATCTTTATAGCTTGTGATTCCTGCTGAATTCAGGATGTGGCGTATAGGAGTGTAGCCTAATTTTTCAATAAGATAGCTGGAATTTTTTTCGAAAACCTCCAGTTGTTTTAAAGTGAATTCTTTTTCTTCAGGCATATCAGAAGAAGATAGATGACTGAACATACTTTGAACCTTTACATTTTTATGGCTTAAAGTTTCGTTTAATTGATCCAGCTCAAAGTCTTTAAAACCAAGACGGTGCATTCCCGTTTCCAACTTGATATGGATTGGATACTTCTTATCATATCCGGATTTCTGAACCGCTTCATAGAATAATTCCAAAACTCTGAAACTGTAGATTTCAGGTTCAAGGTTGTATTCAATAATTGTCTGATAACTGTGCTGTTCGGGATTCATCACAATAATAGGAGTAGTGATTCCTTTTTTTCTGAGCTCTACACCTTCATCTGCATAGGCTACCCCAAGATAATCTATATGATGATGCTGAAGAAATTCTGATACTTCAAAGCTTCCCAGCCCGTAAGCGTTGGCTTTCACCATTGCCATCATTTTAGTTCCCGGTTTCAGCAATGATTTATGATAGTTGATATTGTGAAGAATTGCATTAAGGTTTACTTCCAATACCGTATCATGCTTTCTGAGTTCAAGAATATCTTTCAGTTTTTCGATCTCAAATTTTCTGGCTCCTTTGAGCAGAATAATCTGATTTTCTATTTCAGTAAGATGTTTGCTTTCAATGAGCTCTTTAGTATCAATAAAAGTATATGTTTTAGTTTTAAATAATTCACTAAAGTTTGATATTTCATCACCAATTAAGAAGACAGAGTCAAAATTTTGCTCATTCACCAGTTCAGAAACTTCTTCATATAATTCTTTGGCGTTGGAGTTTACTCCTACAATATCTGTTAAGACCAGTGATTTTTTAGATTTGTTGTATTCATTCAAAAACTGCAGGGCAGTCTTCAAAGAGTCGAGGTCAAGATTAAAAAAATCATTGATGATAATATTGCCTTTAATTCCTTCAATGGCTTCAAGCCTCATTTCAACGGCTTTTAAAAGGTTGATTTTTTCAACGATCTTTTTATTTTCGATATTCAGTTCCTTAAGCACGGAGATAAGCGCCATAGCATTGGTTAATGTCGCTTCGTCTCTCTGATGCGCAGGAAAACTGATTTCTTCACCCAAATATTCAACAATGATGTTTTCATCTTTGGAAATATTGTTTTTGATGAAAACCTGATTCTCTTTTTTAAAACCGTAAGCAATTAATTTTTTATCAGAATAGGATTTTTTAATTTTTTGATCAACCAAAAAATTATCTCCATTATAAATGATCACTTCAGAATTTTTGAAAAGAATAATTTTTTCATTAATCAATTCTTCCTCGGAAGAAAAGTTGGCCGCGTGAGCAGTTCCGATATGCGTGAGCAGTCCGATCTGAGGGTGGAAAATATTTTCAAGTTTTTCCATTTCATGCGGTTTTGAAATTCCCACTTCAAAAATTCCCAGTTGATGAGAATTGTTGATTTGAAGAAGAGACAGCGGAAGGCCGATCTGGGAATTAAAACTCTTAGGGCTTTTCACTGTAGGAAATTCATTCCACAGACATTGATAGAGCCATTCTTTTAATATAGTTTTACCATTACTTCCCGTAATCCCGATGGATTGTAAATGAGAATGTTCAAAATGATACTTTGCTAACTTTTGAAGAAATTCTACAGAATTTTCAACAATGATCCAGGTTATATTTTCAAACGCCGGATAATGATGTTCAGAAATAATGACATTGATTCCCTTGTCCATTGCAGACTCAATAAATTTTTCACCGGAATTTTTGTGAGTATTGATCGCAATGAAAGCTGTATTCTTGATAGAATAAATAATCCTGCTGTCGTATGCTATATTTTTGATCAATAAACTTCCGTCACCAATGAACTGTGAATTGGTGATCTCTGCAATGTGTTGTACTGTATAATTCATTGGTACCCTTTCTGCTTTTTTTAGCGAAACGGCAAAAAGGTAAAATAGTAAAAGGGCTAAGATTTATGACATCATCCGGTTTTTCCTTTTTAAATATTTTACAGTGTAGCTTTTTCGCTTTTCATTTTATATTAGTGAATATATTTTACGGTTTATAGCAAACAGTTTTACAATTTAGTGATTTCGTCGTCTGCTTTATCCGATTATTTTCTTTTTGAAAGTACTTCGTCAATAAAAACACGGCGGCTTACTGCTTCATAACTTTCTGTTTCTCCCAGTTCCACCAGATTATCTCCCTGTGAAGTTCTCATCGAGTAGTTGGCAAGATTACCGGTTCTCTTACAAATAGCATGCACTTTTGTAACATACTCTGCAGTTGCCATCAAATTTGGCATTGGCCCGAACGGACGGCCTAAAAAGTCCATATCCAATCCTGCAATAACGACTCTGATCCCGCTATTGGCGAGCTGGTTGGCAACATCAACAATGCTTTCATCAAAAAACTGAGCTTCATCAATGGCTACTACATCACAATTGGAAGCCAGCAGAAGAATTTCATTAGGGTTTTCTACTGCTGTACTGCGGATTTTATTCTGATTATGGGAAACTACATCTTCTTCAGAATACCGTACATCCATTTTGGGTTTAAAAATTTCCACATTCTGTCCTGCCATTTCCGCTCTTCGCAATCTGCGGATAAGTTCCTCGGTTTTACCGGAAAACATAGAGCCACAAATTACTTCCATCCAACCACTTTGTTTGGAATGATTAATTGTATTTTCTAAAAACATTTGTTAAATTAGCCGTATATTTTTAACATCAAAAGTAAGCAATTTTAATAAGAATCTTATTATGCAGAATATCCAAGATTTAAAGGAAAAGATTTTTTTTGAATCCATGAATATCATTGATAATCTGGACAAAATAAGTAATATAGACGAATTACTTTCCAAGCAAGATCTTGTAGATGAGCTTGCTAACAGGATTTCTTTTTTGAAACTGCTGGAAAAAAATATCGAATACTTCGTAACAGATAATACGGCACAAAATCCGGAGCATCAGTATGTCTCTTTTGTTTCAGGAGAAACAGAACATCATGATACAGGAAGTGAAGTAACCGAAGAGGAGGCTATTTTCAATAATGAACTGAACGAAATTGATGAAAATGAAGTTTTTTCTGAGGAATCTGAAGAAGAAGCCGTTTTCAATAATCAGCTGAATGAAATTGTTGAAAACGAATTCCATGAAAATATCGTAAGCTTTGTAGAAGAAAATAAGACTGAAAACGCACCTGAAAATCAGGAACAGGATTTTGGAAATGAAACGCTGGAAGAAGAAGCAGTTTTTAATAATCAGCTGAATGAAATTGATGAAAATGAAATTTCAGAAGAACAAAGAGCTGTTCTGAGTTTTGTGGATGAGGATAAAATCCTTGCAGATTCTACACCGGATTCGGATGAAGATCTTAACGAAGATCTGTTTTATAATGAAGTCACAGAGGAAGAAGCTGTTTTCACTAATCAGCTCAATGAAATAGAAGAACAGGAAGATGAAATTATTGTGACGAAATCTGAAAAAGAAACGGATTCTGTTGTAGTAAATGATGTAAAATCTTCTGTAACGGAAACAATTCCGAGCATTTTTGATACAGAGACGCTGGATGATGAAATACTGATTGAAGAAAACGAAGAACAATTTGTGGCTTCAAACATTTCCATAGAACAGGGAGAAATGGCTACAGAGACTTCCAATGTAGAAAATATTCTGAGTGAGATCAAAAATGACCACTCTGAAGAACCTGTAAAAGAAGAAAGTATTCTTGCTGAAGTCTATGATCGCAGAAAGATTGTCGAAATCGACAAGCCTGTTCCCGAAGAAACAGATAAACATCGTTCCGATGAAAGCTTCGAAAATTTAGAAGAATACCATCGGGAGAAAAAAATAAAATTAGCCAATATCAAAGGAATGAAGGCTGTTCAGTCACTTTTTGATGACGACCACCTGGAACTTTCCAAGGAAGAAAAAACAGCTCCTGTTGTTAAAGAAGATACAGGAAGTATTCTGAAATCCAATATTCCAACCCAATTCATGGAAGCAGATAAGCTGAAACCTGAATTTAAGCTGGATCTGAATGACAGACTTGCCTTCACGAAGATGCTTTTTGAAGGAAGCCAGGCAGATCTGAATGATACCGTTTATCAGCTGAACCAATTCAGAACACTGGAAGAAGCCAAAGAATACCTGAGTGATCTGTACTATGACAGAAAATGGAATAAGGTGGATGAATATGCACAGAGACTTTGGATATTGGTGGAAAATAAATTCTTATAATTTTGAGCGGAATCCTATATTTTGTTCCCACACCCGTTGGGAATCTGGAAGATATGACATTCAGGGCAGTAAATGTTCTGAAAGAAGTAGATTATATTTTATGTGAAGACACCAGAACTTCAGGAATACTTTTAAAACATTTTGAGATTTCCAAGCCCTTAAAGTCTTATCATTTACATAATGAGCATCAGGCAACAGAGAAAGTGATTACAGACCTTAAAAACGGGCAGAATATTGCTATTATTACCGATGCAGGAACTCCCGGTATTTCAGATCCCGGATATTTGCTGGCCAAAGCAGGAGCAGATGATAATATTGACATGATTTGCCTTCCCGGAGCTACGGCGCTCATTCCGGCACTTGTTGTTTCGGGGCTTCCTAATAATGAATTTCTATTCGCAGGATTTCTGCCGCAGAAAAAAGGAAGACAAACCAAACTGAAGCAGCTTGCAGAAGAAAAAAAGACCATCGTTTTGTACGAGAGCCCTCATAAGATTAATACCACTCTGGAACAGATCAAAGAATTCTTCGGAGAAGAAACCAAAGTAAGCTTAAGCCGTGAGATTTCTAAGAAATTTGAAGAAACTAAAAGAGGAACAATCAATGAATTAATTGAGTTCTCCAAGAGTAAAACTTTAAAAGGAGAGATCGTCCTTATTGTCAATAATTCTATTTAATTTTCTTTGAAAAAATTAGTTTTTGTATTGTGTTCTGTAGTCTGTACAGCACAAACTAACCAATATATGAAGGTGATCCTGTCAAAAAAGACGGGGAAAGAAATCAGTTCTTATTCTGAAGGATATGGAACATTCTACGATACTGATTATAAGAAACAGGGAATTGTGGATTCTTTGGGAACTATTACATTTGAATCTCCTTACAAAGGAAGTATTCTGCATGTTTTCAAAAACCGGTTTATTCTTTATTCTGAGGAAGGAAATGGCAGAAAATCAGCTGTTATTGACGAAAAGGGAAAAGAACTTATTCCTCTGAACGATCAGGAATTTAATACACCCTGGTGGAGTGAAGAATGCATTATTTCATCAAAACAGAATTCAGAAGCTGTTTATGATTTTAACGGAAAGGAAATCATTCCTTATTCGGAAAAAATCCGTTTTTCAGGGAAGAACAGACTTTTTGTTTTAAAAGATAAAAAATGGTTTCTGTATGACTTTAACGGAAAGCAGCTCAACAATCGCGAATTTAAAGAAGACTATAGCTTTGAAGAGGACAGGGCACTTATCATTAATGAAAATGGAGAAAGTGAAATCATTGGTAATAACGGGCAAACGCTGCACAAATTTTCTAAACAGGTTGTCAACATCAATGCTTATCCTTATCTGATTACTAAAAATAAAAGTACAGGAAAGTATGGCTTGATTGATGCGGAAGACAATACGATTGCCGAAGAAATTTTTAACGATATCACTCCGGAATATTTTGGCAAAAAAGAATATATCTATCTTACGAAAAACGGAAAGACAACAGTTTTCAGTAAGAAAGACGGAAAGCTGTACGCACAGACTTTTAAATACGTAAATCCTTTATTAGGTAATTTATTCAGTGTTTATAATGATAAAGCAAAAAAATCCGGCATTATAGACCTGCAGGGTAACATCATTTTTCCGCAGGAATACGATTTTATCAAAAGTTTTACTGTTTCAGGAAAAGATTTTATTTACCTTAAAAAAGGAAATGAAGAACAATTCTTAGATAAAGATCTTAAAAATATTGTAGGAGACGGAGTTCAGATTTTCGGGTTTTATCCCGACAATCTTATCATTGGAAAGCAGGACCGCTATTATAGATTTTCTGTAAAAGATCATTCTATATCTGAGTTGAAAAATATCAGCGAGATTAAAAATGAAGATGTTGACTATTTTAATCCTCTCAATCAGTATTCAAAACCTTTGGTCTGCAGAAATACAGACAACTTTTATGGAATCCTGGATGGGAAGGGAACAGAAATTGTACCGTTTGTATACGAAGATATTATCACATTCGGAAATGCTGAAAACGAGATTGTCGTGAAAAAAGAAGGAAAATTTGGGGTTTCCAATTTTCAGAATGAGCCTTTGAAAGACATTATTTATGATAAATACTTTTGGCAGAAAGAGGTATTAAGACTGGATAAGAGTAAAAAAACAGACTTTATTTATTTCACCAGATTTAAAAATAATTCCGTTCAACTTTAATGAAAATTCTGATATTCATCAAAAAAAAGCTAGTATTTTGACAATTTAAATGGGTTGAATAACATTTTATAATATCTTTGCAAACCGTTTAATTCCAGAAAGGAATTGTAGAAACATGAAGAGGCAGCTGTCACTAGCTGAACGAGTTATAAAAAATAATTGTCAATAGATATGAAAATATTAGAAGGAAAAGTAGCACTAATTACCGGAGCTACAAGAGGAATCGGTAAGGGAATTGCTGAAATGTTTGCTCAGCAGGGAGCAAAGGTAGCATTTACCTACGCTGGCTCTGTAGACAAAGCAAAAGAATTAGAAGCAGCTTTAAGTTCTGTAACCCAAATTAAAGGATATCAGTCTGACGCATCAGATTATGATGCTGCTCAGAAATTGGTGGAGGAAGTGATGGCAGAGTTCGGGCAGATTGATATTTTGGTAAACAATGCAGGGATTACAAAAGATAACCTGTTGTTGAGAATGTCCAAAGAAGATTGGGATAAAGTAATCAAAGTAAACTTAGATTCAGTTTTCAACCTTACAAAGGCAGTAATTAAGCCGATGATGAAGGCAAGATCAGGATCTATCATTAATATGACTTCTGTAGTAGGTGTGAAGGGTAATGCCGGACAAGCCAACTATGCAGCTTCTAAAGCCGGAGTGATCGGGTTTACAAAATCTGTGGCATTGGAATTGGGATCAAGAAATATCAGATGTAATGCTATTGCTCCCGGATTTATTGAAACAGAAATGACGGCTGTTCTGGATGAAAAAACCGTTCAGGGATGGAGAGAAGAAATTCCAATGAAGAGAGGAGGACAGCCAGCGGATATCGCCAATGCATGTGTATTCTTAGGCAGCGAAATGTCTGCATACATTACCGGACAGACGTTAAACGTTGACGGTGGAATGTTAACATAAAAAATGAAAAAAGTACAGAATATAGTTTTATTCTTGTCCGTTTTACTATTCATCGGTCTGACATACATTAGTTTCTTTAATGTATATCAGACCGATGATTATTTTTGGTCCTATACAACCAGAAAAGTGGGACTACTGGAAAGTTTTAAAGAAACTTATACAACATGGGGAGGAAGATATTTTGGGTATTCTATCAATATGTTTAATCCCGTCTTTTATGACAGTAACAATATTGTTCCGAAAATCTATCCCGTCTTTTTAATGTTTTCCTTTATTGGAATTTCCGCATTAAACCTGAAAGAATATTTCCACTATTCTCTGAAAGAATCTCTCAAAAAAGGCTTCCTTTTGTTTTTCTTTTATACCATACTTCTGGTAAGCCTGCCTGAGCATTACTTCTGGATCACGGGTTCAAATATCTATTTCGTTCCTGTAATTTTAGCAGGTATTTTACTCTATTTTATTAAAAAAAATAAAGATACTGGAGAGAATATCTGGTTTTATCTTTCCATACTGCTTGTCGTAATGCTGATGGGTTCTAATGAAATTCTGGCATTGATTGTATGGGGAATTCTGTTGGTATCTTATTATCAGAAACGTAATAAAAAGAACTTGTTTTTGGCACTCCTGGGAACCGTTTTCCTGCTGGTATGTTTTCTTGCACCAGGAAATTTCAACAGAATGGGAGAGGTAGAAAGAGGTGTTGTAAAATGGTTGAAAAGGATTGCTCTTTTTGGTGCTGATACAGCATATGTAGGGCTTAAGGTTATCGCAGTACTTCCATTGTTTATTAAGGTTTTTGAAGAAGAACTCAGGAAAATCGCTACTCAGATACTGTTGAAAAAAGCTGTTTTATTCTGGTTGGTTTCATTGATACCTTTGTTATTTACAGGGTATATTCTGACCGCCATTGCAAGGCAGTTTGAAAGTATCATCTTCTATTTTTTAATTAGTTTTTCACTAATCGTCTTTTTCAAATTTGAGAAAATTAAAAATTTTTGGTGGGTTTCTCTTTTCATTGTTTTTCTACCTGAATTGAAAATTTTCCCCGAAAAGTATTCTTATTTTAACATTGATTTTAATGGTGAAAATATAGTTATGGAGCTTTTGACTACAAATCTTAAGGAATATGAAAGAGAGATGAATCAGAGAGTTGATATAATTAAAAACTCGTCTCAGGATTCTGTTGTGGTAGATAAAATAAAAGAAGTTCCCAGAATTTTATATATGGATGAAATGGCTTCTGTAAAAGAGGAAAAAACCTATGTAAATGATCAGCTTGAAAAATATTTCAATAAAAAATACATCAGAACAAAAGAATAAAGGCTTTAGATAAATATTCTAAAGCCTTTTATTTTTAGTCTTTAAAAACCTGATTTTCCTGCTCCTGGACTCTTATAAAAGTAGTTCTCTTGGAAAGTTCTTTAAGCTTTGAAGCACCTACATAAGTACAGGTAGATCGTACACCTCCTAAAATATCCTTTACGGTTTCTGAAACAGGACCCTTATAGGCCACCTTTACTGTTTTTCCTTCAGAAGCACGATATTCTGCCACACCTCCGGAATGCTTATCCATGGCTGTTTTAGAACTCATTCCATAGAAAAGGCGATATTTTTTACCGTTTTCTTCAATCATTTCGCCACCACTTTCATCATGTCCGGCAAACATTCCGCCCAGCATTACGAAATCTGCACCGCCACCGAAAGCTTTTGCTACATCACCGGGAACTTTGCATCCGCCGTCAGCAATGATATGCCCTCCCAAACCGTGAGCAGCATCTGCACATTCAATAATCGCAGAAAGTTGAGGATATCCCACTCCTGTTTTTACTCTGGTCGTACACACAGACCCAGGTCCAATACCTACTTTAATAATATCTGCACCTACCAGAAGAAGTTCTTCTACCATTTCTCCGGTAACCACATTTCCTGCTATAATAATCTTATCCGGGAAATTGGCTCTTGCCTTCTTCACAAATTCAACGAAATGCTCAGAATAACCATTGGCTACATCTATGCAAAGAAACTCAATTTTTGGGTGCTTATTGAGAATCTGTTTTATTTTCTCTTCATCAGCTTTTCCGGTTCCGGTACTCAGTGCAATATACTGATGAATACTTTCAGGCTGGCTGTTGAGAAACTTGCTCCATTCCTCAGGAGTATAATGCTTATGAACCGCGGTAATAATTTTCTCCTTGGCCAGTTCTACTGCCATTTCAAAAGTTCCTACCGTATCCATATTGGCAGCAATTACAGGGACTCCTGTCCATCTTTTTCTGGTATGTTTAAAGGTAAATTCTCTCTGTAAATCAACTTCCGAGCGGGATTTTAAAGTAGAACGCTTAGGGCGGAACATTACATCCTTGAACCCGAGTTTTATGTCATATTCTATACGCATTTTGTAATTATTTGTCAGAATAAAGGTAGTGAATAATATGAAATAGTGTATTTTTGAAACAATGGATTTTCCTGTAACATTTCATATTTTCGGCAAAACAATCCTTGCGCATCCGCTTTTTGAGGCTGCCGGAATGTTTCTGGGCATGAGATATTATTTTTATCTGAAACGTAAGTCTAAAGAAAAACTTTCCTTCAATACTTCTGCGGCAGTTTTAATTGGTGCTACTGCCGGAGCTTTGATCGGTTCCAAGCTGATCGGTAATCTTGAAAATCCTTATGCATTGTTTGAAAATTTTTCTGTCAGAAAGGTCTGGTCAAACAATACTATTGTAGGCGGACTGGCTTTTGGTTTATTGGGAGTAGAGCTGGCAAAAAAGATTGTACATCATAAAGAAAGTACGGGAGATCTTATTGTTTTTCCCCTGATATTGGCCATGATTATAGGCAGAATAGGATGTTTTCTTACAGGTATTGGTGAAGAAACATATGGTATTCCTACTGATTCTGTTTTTGGGATGCATTTGGGGGATCAATATCTCAGACATCCTGTTGCCTTGTATGAAATAGCCTTTTTACTTTTTCTGTGGATTGGATTAAAGTATATTCAGAATCGTAAGAAGTACACCTCAGGTTTTATTTTTCAGCTGTTTATGCTCAGCTACTTTTCGTTCCGATTCTTTTTGGATTTTATTAAACCAAGAATAGAAATCATTGGAAATATAGGTACAATTCAAATGGTATGTATCTGTGTAATTATTTACTACATTTATAAAATCAAAAATACCGGATCTTTATATTTAAAATATTCAAGATGAAAACATTAACTATTTTAGAAGGCAATCTCAATCTGGCTGGAGTAGTGGTAATGATTATTGGTGCAATTATTTTGGCTGCACTGGTTTTTTCCCTCATCGTCGCTTTTATTACAAAACTTATTTATGAAAGGAAAGGAGACCAAAAATTCACCAGAAAACAATTTATCCAGACCATGCTGATATCCCTTCTGATCTGTGGATTAATCAGCGGTTATATTTGCGGAGGACTTTAAAAAATTTGCTATGCCAGTAAGAAATTATACGTATTACGATTATACAATCAGTCTTTGCCCGGAATGTCTTAAAAGGGTAGGTGCCAAAATCATTATTGAAGATGAAGCTGTTTTTATGACCAAAAGATGTCCGGATCATGGATTTTTTAAAACAAAAATAGCTTCTGATGTACAGTATTATAAAAATATAAGAAACTATAATAAAGCCTCTGAAATGCCCTTCCATTTCGGAACCGATGTGGAATATGGCTGCCCCTATGATTGTGGACTATGTGTAGATCATGAACAGCATAGCTGTCTTTCTATCGTAGAAGTGACTGATCGCTGTAATCTGACCTGCCCAACCTGCTATGCAATGTCCTCACCCCACTATGGAAGTCACAGAAGCCTGGAAGAAATTGAGGCTATGTTTGATGTTATTGTAAAAAATGAAGGGGAACCGGACGTGGTGCAGATCAGTGGAGGAGAACCTACAATCCATCCGGAATTTTTCAAAATTATGGATATTGCCAAATCAAAACCGATCAAACATCTGATGCTGAACACCAACGGAATCAGAATAGCCAATGATCCGGGATTTGCTGAACAGCTGGCGACCTATGCTCCCGAGTTTGAAATTTACCTTCAGTTTGATTCATTTAGACCTGAAGTCCTGGAAGATTTCAGAGGGAAGGATCTTACCGCGGTCAGAATGAAAGCACTGGAAAAACTCAATGAGCTTAACCTTTCTACGACACTGGTTATTGTTCTTCAAAAAGATAAAAATATTGATGAAATAGGAAAAATTATAGAATTTGCCCTGAAACAGAAATGTGTAAGAGGAATTACCTTCCAGCCGGTTGAAATTGCCGGAAGAAACCGGGAAGATTCTGCTCATGAAAAAATTACCTTAACTGAAGTAAGACAGGAAATTATCAATCAGTTTCCGTTATTACATTCTGATGATATTATTCCCGTTCCATGTAATCCGGACGCGCTGGCTATGGGATATATCCTGAAACTTCAGGGCGAAACAATTCCTTTAACCCGATATATCAATCCTGCAGATCTTCTGAATAATGAATCAAGGAATACCATTGTTTATGAACAGGATAAAGGATTGCATATGCAGCTGCTGGATATTTTCAGCACCGGAATTTCCGTAGATAAAGTTCAGCCTAAAGTCAATCAGTTACTGTGCTGCCTGCCGGAGGTTTGTGCTCCGGATCTTGACTATGATAACCTTTTCAGAATAATTATCATGAACTTTATGGATGCTCATGATTTTGATGTAAGAGCGGTGAAGAAGTCATGCGTACATATTGTCAATAAAGACCTGAAGTTAATCCCTTTTGAAACGATGAACCTTTTCTACAGAGATGAAAAAAAGGCTTATCTGGAAGAACTCAGAAAAGAAGATAGAGTATTATTTTAACAATATAAAAGCAAAGCGTGAAATCTGATTTCACGCTTTTATTATTTCCTTGTTATTTTACTTCTTTTACATCTTCAAAAGTCATCACTTCTTCCAATGTTTTCATGTATTCATACGCAGTAAGATCAAACTTTACCGGAACAATAGAAATATATCCGTTAGCCAATGCCGTTTCATCGGCATCTTCAGAATCGTCCATATTGTTGAAATAACCTGTTAACCAGTAATATTTTTTACCGTGTGGATTGATTCTTTCATCAAAGCTTTCTTCCCATTTGGCATGAGCCTGCTTACAGACTTTTACACCTTTTATTTCTTCCGCCGGGAGTTTTGGAATATTCACGTTCAATACAATTCCTTTTGGCATTGGATTTTCCAATGTTCTTCTTACGATATTCTGAATAAATTCTTTAGCCTGGGTAAAATCTGCTTCCCAGCTGAAATCCAGCAGTGAGAATCCAATAGCAGGAATTCCTTCCACACCAGCTTCTACCGCAGCAGACATTGTACCCGAATAAATTACATTGATAGAAGAATTTGCCCCGTGATTGATCCCTGAAACCACAATATCCGGTCGTCTTTTCAGAATTTTATCAAGAGCCATTTTTACACAGTCTACAGGAGTTCCGCTGCAGGAAAAATCAGTCTGCGGGCCGTCCAGGGTAACTTCTTCGTAACTTAGGGTAGAGTTGATGGTAATAGCGTGGCCTTTTCCACTTTGGGGAGAGTTGGGGGCTACAACCACTACTTCTCCGATTTCATTCATAAAACTGACAAGATTTCTGATACCAGGAGCTGTAATTCCGTCATCATTAGTCACCAGAATAAGTGGTCTTTCCATAAATTATCTTTAATTTTTTATTTAAATAGAGTGAGTTTGTTCATTTTCAGAATTGAACAAATAGATTTTCAACACATCAAATGTAGGTAAAAATCAGACGCCATAAAATACCAGATTGGGATTGGCTGTTGTGAAAATAGAAATAAAATCCTTCTGCTTTTGCTTCAGAGAGTGAAGATCAAAGCACCAATAAAGAAAAATACCAGATGCAGAATATCTGACTAAAATGAAGGAAGTTTACTATGAATTTTATTTTATCAAACTCAGAATTTTACAGGTGCTTCCCATGAAAATCTGTTGTTATCCTGTGAAGAACACCTGTAAAGCCTGATAGTTTTAATGTTAAGTGGTTGTACAAAATAATAAACTAGTCGAGAGGTTTTCTACCGGAAATGATATTATAAAGAATAACAATAATAGCAATAACCAGTAAAACGTGAATTAAATAACCTGTGCTCATTCCGGGAACGACTCCTAGCATTCCCAATAGCCAAACAACGATGCAGATGACTGCTACTAACCATAATAAACTTTTCATGACTTAATATTTTGAATTTGTATGATTAATTCTCTGCATATTTTATGCCTTTATGATATGAAATTGATTTTTGTGGTATGTGTTCTTTAGTTTTTAACTAAAAAAACAAAGCTTCACATATGCCTGAGAAAAGGCTGATCTGTATCATTTTGTAATCAAACAGCCTGATAATAGGAAATGGCTGACACTGTCCTGATTATTTGTCAATCTCTTTAAATAAAAATCGTCAAAACTGTCGATATTTGTAAATAAGGTATTAAATTTGATCATTTGTAACAGTACCAAACTTACTGCTACTAATTATTATACTTATTTTAAAAAAATTAATAAATAAAGACAGTTTATGTGGAAAAATTTCAAACTGAATAAATTTTTACTCCTTATTCCATTAACCAGTCTAATGTTTTGTTTCAACTCGCCACAGAATGACGATGAAAAGATGCAGACGATAATGGTGAGCGTAAAAAACACACTTTCTTATCTGCATTATAGCCCGAAAACTATCAATGATGCCTATTCGAAGGACGTTTATAAGCATTATTTCGAATTGGTAGATCCGGCAAAAAGATATTTTCTTCAATCTGATATGGATGAATTCAGCAAGCATGAAACCAAGCTTGATGACTATATCGGACAAGGTGATCTTACATTCTATAAGCTTACGATTGACAGGCTATACCAGAGAGTAGATGAGATTGATAAAATCACACAGGATATCTTCAGCAAGCCCATCAATCTTCAGGAAGATGAAACGCTTACTCTTGAGCCCAAATTAAAAAAAGTACCTGCCAACAAACAGGAACAGTATAATGAGTGGAAAAAATTCATCAAATACAACATCCTTCAGGAAGTTGAGTCGATGAACAGCAAAGAAGAAGCTCAGAAAGAAAAGAAAGACTCTGTTCAGAAATACAAACTGAAAGATACGATCAAATTTAAGCCACTTACTCAGGACGAGAAGATCAAAAAAGCGACTGATGAAGTAAAAGATCTGGTAAAAGATACTTTCACGAGATTCAAAAAGAGAAAGAAAATGGATTGGTTTACCGTGTATATGAATGCTTATACAGAAGTATTTGATCCGCACACCAACTACTATTCTCCAAAAGATAAAGAAGACTTTGATACCCAGTTTACCGGAAAAGTTATCGGTATCGGGGCTTTGATCCAGGAGAAAAAAGGAAATCTTTACTTAGGAGCGCTTACTATTGGAGCACCGGCATGGAAGTCGAAACAGCTTTCAGAAGGAGATAAAATCCTGAAAGTAAGATCAAAGCCGAAAGAAGATGCTGTAAATGTAGTGGGAATGCTTTCTGATGAAGCAGTACGTTTGATCAGAGGTGAAAAAGGAACTCCGGTAACCTTAACTGTTCAGAAAAAAGACGGTACCATTAAAGATGTAACGATGATCCGTGAAGAGGTTGCTATCGAAGATACATTTGCAAGAAGTATTGTTGTAAATGCTCCAAACGGTAAAAAATACGGTTTCATCAACCTTCCAAGTTTTAATGCTGACTTTGAAAATGCCAAAGGAAGAAATGCTTCTGATGACATCAAAAATGAGATTATTAAGCTTAAAGCCCAGAATATTGAAGGAATTATTCTTGACCTTAGAAATAATGGCGGAGGTTCTTTAACTGAAGTAGGCGATATTATGGGACTTTTCATGGAAGCCGGGCCTTATGTTCAGGTGAAAGATGGAAATGGAAAAATACAGACGCTTAAAAATAAAAACGAAGCTCCTATCTGGACTGGTCCGCTTGTCATTATGCAAAATGAACTTTCCGCTTCCGCTTCAGAAATCCTTGCAGGTGTAATGCAGGATTATGGAAGAGCAATGATCATCGGATCTCCGCAGTCTTTCGGAAAAGGTACCGTTCAGACTTTTGTGGATCTGAACAGATTCCTGAACACAGAAGATGATTTCGGATCTTTAAAGCTGACGATCCAGAAATTCTATAGAATAACAGGAGAATCTACCCAGAGAAAAGGTATCGTTTCTGATATTCAGATGAAGGATTTCTTTACTTATGCTGAAGTAGGAGAGCGATATGATGATTATGCATTGGCCTGGGACAAAATTTCACCTACAAAATTCCAGAAACTGAACTATTTCAACATTCAGGCGCTGGAAAAAGCGAGTGCAGACAGAATGGCTAAAAACAGCAATTATCAGTTGTTATTAGAATCCGCTCAATGGAGGGAAAAACTGGATAAAGAAGAAAATATCACTTTGAATATTACGAAGTTTAACGAGCTGATGAAGAACAGAAAATCTCAGATTGAAAAGTTCAAAGCTTTGACGAAATTTGAGAACGGCCTTCAGTTTATCATGTATCCAAGTGAAATTGAAAGAGAGAAAAAAGACGAAGCTTTCAAGAAAAAATCTGAAATGTGGATCAAGAATCTGAAAAAAGATCTTTACCTGCAGGAAGCAATGAATATTGTATCAGATATGGGAGCTAAATCCTAAACATAAAAAACCGCTAATCAAAAAGATTAGCGGTTTTTTTATTGAATAAAGTAGATTACTTAATTTCTACACATCCCACTCTTCCTCCTGCATTTCCGGTAGGCTGAGTATGGAAATCATCTGCAGCGGCATGTACAATAAGACCTTTTCCAATGATGTTTTTAGACTCATCTGTACAGCCCAGACACCATTTGTCTGTCTTGAAAGTCAATGTTGCTGTTCCGTTCTGATCAGCAACCAGGTTTCCTATATCTCCCATATGGAAATGTTCAGCACCCCATTTACCATGATCATTCTTTGAAGGATTCCAGTGGCCGCCAGTAGAAGTTCCGTCTGCAGCTGAGCAGTCTCCTTTTTCATGAATGTGTACCGCATGGATTCCAGGAGTAAGGTTGGTAATATCCAGCTTCATGGTTACTTCATTTCCATTTTGAGTAAACTTCGCTGTTCCCCCTGTCTGTGTTCCGCTTTTGGCATTTACAGAGTATGTTTTTGTGGTTCCGCATGAAACGGCAAAAACTGCAAATCCCGCCAATAATGCTAATGTTTGTACTTTCATTTTTTTAAATGATTTATAGTGATTTTACGATAAATTTAAAAAAGATTTTCCAAAAGGCTTTATGATCTCACTCTTTTTTGAAAAACTTAGTTTAAATGATTGCTTTAATACAGGCTGTTGTGACCTTAAATTCCGAAACTTAGCCTGAGACTTACTGATTTAAAACGAAGTAAAAAAAGCTTATTTTAGTAGCTGGGAAGCAGTGTATAATCTGATCCTTGGAGAAAGAAAAGAAAATGATTATTCTGTATACATTCATTAGTGAAGAAAAACATCAGTCACGTTTAGACCGATACCTGCCTGCTTTTTCTCAGGAGGTTAATCAGAATATCCTGCGATACAGAAGATGGCAGGATGTGCAGATTTCTTTACTGGGAAAGGTGCTTTTACAATATGGTCTAAAAACATATTATAATATTTCTGATGTAAAAACAGGAGTTCTTCCCAATAAAAAGCCTTACTTAAAAGACCATCATATTCATTTTAATATATCGCATTCCAAAGAGCTTGCGGTCTGTGCTATTGCAGAATATCCTTTGGGAATAGATGTTGAATTCAGAGATCCGAAGATCAATTATCAGGATTTTATATTTCAGATGACGGCCAAAGAGCTTCAGAAAATTCATGATGCTGAGGATAAAACGAAAGAATTCTTCACTTATTGGGCAAGAAAGGAAGCTGTAATAAAGGCTCATGGAGCAGGGATGATGCTTCCGCTGGATTCTTTTGAAGTGGTCAATAACGAATGCAGGATTGAAGAAGAAAAGTTCTTTACCAGAGAAATTTTTATTCATGAAGATTATCAGGGTTATATTGCATCTTCAGATCGGAGAATTAAAGAAGATGTTCTTTTATTTAAAAGATTTGAAGAGGAGATCTCGTGACAAAAAAAGCGTAATGACCTCCAGACAATAGCAATAAAAGACAACAGACTTTCATTCCGGAAAAATATCTTTGTAAACTAATAATTTTGAAGTGGAAGAGTATAAAAAACGGATTGTAAAAACAATTCAATATATTGATAACCATATTGATGCAGATCTTTCTCTGGAAAAAGTTTCAGAGGTAAGCGCCTATTCTCCGTATCATTTTCACAGAATATTTAAGCTGGTTACGGGAGAAACCCTTCAGAATTATATTATCAGAAAGAAAATAGAGAAAAGTGCTCTCCATTTAGCGGTACATAGAAATATGGAGATTAAGGAGATCTATTGGGATCTTGGGTTTTCCAATCATTCTGTTTTCTGCAAAACATTCAAAAAATATTACGGTCTCGTGCCCACAGAATTTCGCAGATCAGCACCGGAAAAATTTCACAGGATTTTACAAATACAAAGCAAAAACGGACAAGTTGATACGGTTTTCAGCCAATACATTTGCAATATTGAAAATCTGTTAAACTGGACTAAAATGAATTTAAAAATCGAAGTAAAAGAAATGCCGGAAATGAATCTGGCATCCGTAATGAGCCTTGGAATGGCCAATGTAGAACCTTCTTTTAATATCCTTATAGACTGGGCAAAAAAGAAAAACCTGTTTCCGCGGCAAAATCTTAAAATGATTTCTGTTTATCACGACAGCTGCAAAATAACACCTCTCGATAAGGTAAGGATTCATGCCTGTATGCTTTTGGATGAGAAACTGACTCAGCAGGACGGGGAAGTCTTTCCAGAAACATTAGAGGGCGGAAAGTACATTGTAGGAAGCGGAGAGGTGACATTGGATGATTTTGAACAATGTTGGGTTTCTTTGTTCTTATGGATGAATGAAAACAATTACACCATGAGAAGAATCTTCCCTTATGAAATCTATCACTCCAATTTTAAAGAACATCCGGAAGGAAAAATGATCGTGGATTTTTGCATTCCGGTTCATTAATTACCATTCGGGAGCAAAAGAATGCCTTTCAGTAATATATTTTTTACAGAAAGGCATTTCTCATGCTATTTTTGATTCCAGAAAACAATAAAAATGAAAACACAAGGACAAAACATACTGTTTCTGATTCTTCTTCTCACTTCCATTATGGGATATTCCCAGGTGAAAATATCGGGGAAAGTATCCTTCAAAAACAAAGGAGTCGCCGAAGTAAATGTAACGCTGAAAGACACCTATGATGGGGCTACAACAGATGCCCAGGGTAATTTTACCTTTGAAACTTCAGAAAAAGGAGCTCATACAATTACTTTTACCCACCCGAAATATGAAAATGTAGAAAGATCAGTTTCTATTGAAAGTCAGGATATTTCTTTGAATATTGATCTTAAAGAACAGATCAGTGAGATTGATGCAGTGGTGGTTTCTGCAGGATCTATTGAAGCCAGCGATAAGAAAAGAGCAACAGCATTACTCACTCCCATTGATATTTATACTACAGCAGGAGCAGACGGACAGATTTCTTCGGCATTAACTTATCTTCCTGGAGTTCAAAAAGTAGGAGGAACGGAAGGTTTGTTCATCCGTGGAGGAACAGGAACCGAGTCTAAAATCTTTATGGACGGAAGTCTTATCAATAATTATTTTTCCAATTCAGTTCCGGGAATTGCGGGAAGAGATCAGTTCAATACTTCGCTTTTTAAAGGAAATATCTTCTCAAGTGGTGGTTATTCGGCGTTGTACGGCCAGGCCCTTTCGGGAGCTTTAATGCTGGAAAGTGTGGATCTTCCGGATGAAACTTCCTATAATTTCGGGATTTCACCCATTTTCCTGAATGCCGGATTTCAGAAGTTAGGAGATAATAAAAACTATTCTTACGGAGCTACAGCAGGATATTCTCTGCTAAGCCTGATGCAGAAAGTCTTTAATTTTAATACAGATTTTGTTGAAGCTCCGCAAGGTCTCAACGGAGATCTGAATTTCAGATTTAAAACAAAATCAGGAGGCTTTTTCAAATATTACGGAATGTTCAATTCCAATAAAATGGGTGTAAAGTCGGAAAGCCTTGAACCTGGATCCGATTTCAGTCTCGTAAAGCTTAACGGTAAAAATACATTTCACAACCTTTCTTTTAAACAAAAATTCGGAAAATATCTGCTTAATATGGGCGGTTCTTATTCCTACAACAGATCGGATCTTCATTTTTCTACAGAAACCAATGATATTGAATCCAACAGAAGCCAGCTTCTTACCGATGGAAACTATCTGAACTTCAAAGCAGTTCTTGAAAGAAAAATAAACAGAATCAGTGCCGTAAGAGGAGGAATTGAACTGAATAATACCGATGAAAATCTGAATTTTGAAGCGGTACGGAAACATTATAAAGATTTGATCTCCTCTGCTTTTGTAGAAACTGATCTTGGCTTCAGCAATGCTTTATCAGCGAAAATAGGGGTGAGAGCAGAACATTCTTCATTTTTAGGAAAGGATAATATTGCGCCTCGTTTTGCGATTGCCTACCGCCTTGCAAAAGACTGGACCACTTCGTTAGCGTACGGGACTTTTTATCAGAATCCTGAAAGTAAATACATCAATGGACCTGCCAATCTTGGTTTTCAGAAATCACAGCATTATATTTTCCAGGTTCAGAGGGCTTCAGAAGGCAGAACTTTACGTTTTGAGGCATTTTACAAGAAATATGACCAACTGATTAAGACGTTCAATATTACCCAGAACAAAGAGCAAAATCAGCAGATTCAGACTGCTTTAAACAATGATGGCTACGGATATGCAAAAGGACTGGAGTTTTTCTGGAGAGATAATAAAAAGACATTTGAAAATATCGATTACTGGATCAGCTACTCTTATCTGGATTCAAAAAGAGATTTCCTGAATTATCCGGTAAGCCTGCAGCCGAGTTTTGCAGCAGAACATACCCTTTCAGCAGTCGCAAAAAGATTTATTCCTGAATGGAAGCTTGGGGTTAATTTATCATATACTTACGCAAAAGGACGGCCTTATTATGACATTGCCTCCACATTTAAAGATGGAAAAGCTGTAAATTTTATCCGGAATGAAGGAACACTTAAGGATTACAACGCATTGAATTTCAGTGTCAATTATCTTCCGAATATCGGTAAAAAAGATGCGAAAGCCTTTCCTGTATTTGTATTGAGCATCAGCAATATTTTAGGATCAAAGAATGTATATGGCTATAATTTTTCAGCCAATGGCTCCAGAAGCTCTGCTATTGTTCCGCCAGTCAATACTTTTGTATTCATAGGAGCATTTATAAGTTTTGGAGTAGATAAAACAGATGATGCTATCAATAATAATTTATAAAAAACATATCTTAGAACACACAATAAACTAACTTTTAAAATTTAATATCATGAAAAAATACCTTTTAAGTTTTGCTTTAGCTTTGGTGAGCTTAACGGCTTTTGCACAGGCAGATTATGACAAAATAATGTCTGAAAAAATAGCCAGAATTGAAACCTGTAAAACCCCGGAAGATTTCCAGGCTCTTGCGAATGATTTCCAGAGAATAGGAAGTAAAGAAAGCTCAAAGTGGTTACCTGCTTACTATGCAGCATTTTCTTATATCCAAAAAGGGAGAACCCTGATGAGGGACGGAAAAATGCAGGAACTGGATGGTATTGCAGATCAGGCAGAGAAAAGTCTTTCATTGGCCCAGAATCTTGCAGGAGCAGATAATGCGGAAATTCATCTGTTGAAAAAAATGTCTTATTCCCTGAGAATGATGGTGAATCCTGCACAACGTTATATGACAGACGGGGCAAGAGCTGCTGAGGAACTTAATATTGCAGAAAAATTAGATCCTTCAAACCCAAGAATTGCATTGATCAAAGCAGAAGATGTCTATTTTACTCCCGAACAGTACGGAGGAAGCAAAACCAAAGGATTGGAACTATTTAAAGATGCTCAGGCAAAATTTACAACATATAAGCCTAAAACAGCTTTAGATCCTAACTGGGGAAGAGGAGAAGCCGATTATTTCCTAAGCTTACCGGCAGAAAAAGCAAAGTAGTTTTCTCTATATTTCAAATCAATCAACCTTCACAAGTGAAGGTTTTTTTGTACCGTTCAGAACGAAAAATCAGCCCTTCGGTAACAATTAATTTTTGATACCTTTAATAAAAACTAATTTTGAGTCAAGAAAACAGATCATGAAACGGAAAAACTTTATTGTACTATTCTGGGTATCGCTTGCAGTCTCCATGTTTTTCTTTTTTGTCTTTACAGAAGAGAAGAATCTTGAAAACTTTTTATATACCCTGCTTATCTCTTTTATTTATTCTTTTGTATTGGGAGGAGGAAACGGAATGCTGAACAGTTTTCTGAATAAAAAAATTCCATGGTCGGAAGCTACAACGAAAAGAGCGGTTATCAGTATTATTTCAATTATCGTAACCAATTTTGTACTGGTTTATTTTTGCAATTATGTCAATTTTGTACTTATTCAAAAAGCGGCTACTACAGAAGAGTTTTTCCTTGGAAAATATAATTTCCTTAATTGGTTTACCATCAATATTGCGTTGTTGATTTCTGCTTTCCTGCATGCAAAAGGTTTTATGGAAGAACTGAAAAAGACTTCCAAAAAAGAAGTGGTGGAACAGAAGCTGATCGCCAAATCCGCCAATGCCCAGTTTGAAAGTTTAAAAAACCAGCTGGATCCGCATTTCCTTTTCAATTCTCTGAATGTTTTAAGCTCTCTGATTGATGAAAATCCGCGACAGGCACAAAAGTTTACCGCTTCAATGTCAAAGATTTACCGGTATGTACTTGAACAAAAAGATAAAGAGCTGGTAACGGTGGAAGATGAAATAGAATTTGCCAGAACTTATTGCGAACTTTTAAAAACAAGGTTTGAAGACAGTGTAGATTTTACCTTTGATGTAGCTAAAGATGATTATCAAAAATATGTAGTTCCACTGGCTTTGCAGCTCTTGCTGGAAAATTGTATCAAACACAATTTTGCAACTTCATCAAAACCTTTGGTCATCAGAATTTTTTCAGACGGAAATACGCTCTGCATTGAAAATAATCTTCAGGTAAGAGAACAGATCAAAGAAAGCTCAGGAATTGGTCTAGCCAATATTGTACAGCGTTATTCCCTTATTACAGAGCGAAATGTCTTCATCGAAAAATCTGAAGATCATTTTAAAGTAAAACTTCCAATGCTCGTGGCTAAACCACAAGTTTCCATATCAAAACCTGAAGATGATTCTGCAGCTTACCAACGGGCACAAAAAAGAGTAAAAGAGATTAAGAGCTTTTACATGAACCTTATTTCTTACTGTACCGTAAGCGCCTTTTTAATCTTTATCAATCTTTTTACAAGCAGCAGAAATCACTGGTTCTGGTTTCCCGTACTGGGATGGGGAATAGGTGTTGCTTCTCATGCATTTCAGGTGTTTGGAGTAGGAGAATCATGGCAGGAAAAGAAGATTCGTGAAATTATGAACAAACAAAAAAAATAGAACCATGGGAAGATTTGACGAAAACGATATTGAATATCAACGGGCAAGAAGGCAGGTAGAAAGACTGCGTGGATTTTACGGACATGTATTCGCTTATATCGCAGTGAATGCTCTGATCGTTGTCTATAATTATATGCACCTGAAGCCTGGTGAAAGCTATTTTCAGTTTAAAAATTTTTTTACGGCAACTTTCTGGGGAATAGGGCTTGCAGCTCATGCGGTGACCGTTTTTCTGCCGCAACTTAATTTTATCAGGAAATGGGAAGATAAGAAGATCAAGGAACTGATGGATAAACAGAAAGATCACTAAAAAGGAAATTTTAATCTAAAAAAATTCTTTACAATGAATACCTTATCAACGCTGTTCTACATTTCAATGGCCGCCTGGTTTCTCACGGAATTCCTTTACAAAAACATGTTGAAATCTGGTAAAGAAGACCAAAAGAACAAGGATAAATCCACACTGAACATCTTATGGCTGGCGATTCCTTTTTCCATTGTTAGCGCAATATTCATGTCTTATAATTCTCATTTTCCGATGGCTGATGGTGTCTGGATTCTTTACCTGGGTGAACTTTTCATTCTTATTGGGATTATTGTCAGGTATGTGATCATCAGATCTTTGGGGAAATATTTTACGGTAGATGTTACCATCAGACAGGATCATAAAATCAAAAAAGAAGGGTTTTATAAATACCTGAGACATCCTTCCTATGCTTTTTCCTTGCTGACTTCTCTTGGCCTTGGTTTGTATTTAAATAACTGGTTGTCATTGATTTTTGCTTTTGTACCTCCGTTTTTAGCCTTTGCCTATAGGATAAAGATTGAAGAACAGACTCTGATAGAACAGTTTGGAGATGAGTATATTGAATATAGAAAAAGCACGAAGAAATTAATCCCGTTTATCTATTAATGACAGGTTTTTACGGTTCGGATAGCATAAACTACCATTCGGTCACATAAAATTGATTCGTGGCACTTTCCTGAGCTACCTTTGACTCAAGAAAAAACAAATCAACCTTTAAAAACAAAACATTATGGAAATTTTACCTGACAAAGAAACAATTGCTTACAGAAAAGCTTCAAGAAGAGTGAAAGACCTGAAAGAATTTTATGGAAACCTTACCTCGTACTGTATCATTATTCCTTTTTTAGCAATACTGAACATTGTAACTGCTCACGGATATTTATGGTTTTTATGGCCTGCACTGGGATGGGGAGTAGGAATTGCATTTCATGCCATAAGCGTATTCGGAATTGGTAAAAGCTGGGAAGAAAGAAAAATCAGAGAACTGATGGAGAAGGATGAAAAACAGAAAATAAAAACACTTTAAACAATAACTTAAAAACTTATAATATCATGGATTACGATACTGCCCACACAAGAACCAACAATATCAGAAAATTCTATAAAAGCCTTTTTATATTTGCCTTATTTGCCGTTCTGATCATTCCTGATGATATTTTTAGCGAAAAGATGATTAGCTTTCATTGGTTTGACCGATATACTATTCTTGGAATCTGGGGATTTATTATTCTGGTAAAAGCTGCAAAACTATTTCTCTTTGATTCCGAATGGGAAAAGGACATGATTGAAAAAGAACTCAGAAAAGAGAAAAAAACGATAAATTATTAAAATCTGTCCACTTTTATATAACTTTATTTCCTAAAATCTGACAACCAAAACTTAAACTCAATGATCAAAACTGTCATTATAGAAGATGAAAAACCTGCTTCAAGGAAGTTGGAGAGAATGCTGAATAACTTTCCTGAAATAGAGATCGTTGCCAAAATAGAATCAGTGGAAGAAGGTGTTGCCTGGTTTTCTGAAAACGAACATCCGCAGCTGATCTTTTCAGATATTGTTTTGGGTGACGGACTATCTTTTGATATCTTCGAAAAAGCACCTACCAAAGGTTTCATTATCTATACAACAGCATTTGACCAATATACCCTGAAAGCCTTTAAGCTGAACAGTATTGATTATCTTTTGAAACCTATTCTTGATGAAGATCTGGAAGGAGCAGTGGAGAAATTTAAATCCTTCATTCCTGCCAGCGATACCAATGGTTCTCAGGATATCAAACAGCTGATAAGAAAAGAAAAATCTACCCTTTCCAGAGTTCTGGTAAAAATAGGATACAACCTTAAGATTATTCAGACTCAGGAAATAAGTTGCTTTTTCAGTGAGAATAAAATCGTTTATCTTCAGACGGAAGACCGTACCTATCCATCAGATTTTACACTTGATGAGCTGGAAGATGTACTCGATGAGAAAAAGTTTTTCCGGGTGAACAGACAGTTTATTATCAGTTCGGATTATATCAAAAACATCCATACTTCGCCTTACTATAAAGTGGACCTTGAGTTTCAGCCTGAAGAAGAAATAACGGTCAGCAGAGACCGTGTGAAAGATTTTAAAGACTGGCTGGTCAGTTGATAAAAATTAAACAAAAACAAACACCATGGATCTTATACTATTTATTTTTAAACTGTTTCTTTCTCTATTTTATCCCTGAAAGATTGATCAGCAGGCATTATAGAAATCACTGGCGGATTGTACAAATTGGTGAAATGCTTCCGTAACTTCTTTTGAATGCTTGTGGGTAAGCGGAAACGGAACCATATGGGAATATTCAAACGGGAAATCTTTAATTTCAATAGCTACATTGATGTTCCTGTAGCCTCCCTGCAGCGTATTGAGTGCTTCTATCGGAGGAGCAACACTGTCTTTCTCCAATACATAAGCCTTGATCTGAGATTGGATTTCCTGAATTCTTTCCTCTCTTTCCTTCTGGAAATAATTGTAGCGGAGCATTTTCTTGAACCAGCTTTCCTGTGGATGCAATACTTCATTCTGATAATGTTTCAGACGTGAATCTGACTTAAAATCAGAGCTCAGCAATTCCGTAAAAACAGACTGCATTTTAACTGTTGCCTGAGTATCCATTATATATTTGGATATAGGAAACATCCTGTCGATCGTCATTCCTCCACAAAAACAAAATACTTTTGATCGGGTAAAATAATGATGAGGATCTGCCATTTTGATAATTAAAGCAAGAAATGATCCTATAGAATAGCCAAATAAATCCAGATTTGCTGTTGGAGAAATACCCTTGATTTTACCCTTTTTAATGTCTTTTACCACTTCTGTGATATCAGAATAGGTCTGGAGGCCGGACCAGAAAATTCTTTGAGGATGCGCTTCCAGTCTGGAACTTATGGCTGCATTTACATAGGAATAATTCATATTTTCCGGATACTTTTTTTTCCTGAAACTAACCACTTCCATCATATGATGACGGTCACTCCAGATAGGTTCTGCACGATCCATATGAAATGCAATAGGAAATAAAATGATGGCCTTTTGTGTTCTTTGAGCCAGTTCATAGGCCCATGGCAGGTATTTATCCCATTTCTTTTCATTCAATCCATGGAAGAAAAACAAAGCTCCTTCGGCTGTTTCTATATCTGCCCGCTTCAGGATATGATATTCAAATCTTTTATTACATTCAATATCAAAATCTTTGATATCTACAGCGGGGTGGTCGTACAAGAGATAAGCATTTTTGTTGATTTCGAGTGTTTGCTGATGTTTGTTGCAATGCTGATTTTCTGAGCCGTAAAGCAGGTCACAAACCTTGGATTCAAAAGGAATTGATTCAATGCTTACATTCAGTTCCTTTAGTTCAGCCCTGTCTTTTCCGGAATCAAAATGATTTTTCAAAACTTCATACAATTCATAATATTCCATAGCAAGACGATTGAGGGGTTCATATTTAGAACCATCAAGTTAGAGAATTATTGCGGTAATGAATTGATTTTTAAGGTTTAAATATATTCCAGGCATAAGAGAAATACAATAAACCCCGAAATAGTCTTATTCCGGGGCCATGATATAGAGATTGATGATGATGTTTATTGTTGAATTATTTTTTTGTCCGATAATTTTTTTTTAAACTATCTGTAATCTATTCTGTTAGATTCGGTGTCTTCAAGTTGTTTGACAATTGATTCAGGTATTTCGTCACTGTCAATGGGAAAACTGATGGAATCAGAAATGAAGTTTTTTCTGTCCGCTTTTCTGAAGATTTCAAACAAAGCAATCGGCTCCTGATTGAAGCTAATGCAGGTGCTTATAAAGTGGATTTCGTGGAGTTTATAGTCTGGGTTCTTAAGTTTTTCTTTAATATCCTTTATCCTTGAAATGAAATGTCTCTGACGAATAAAAGTATTGCTGTTCATGATGATGAAAACATAATCAGAATAGGCTGTTACTTTTCCAAAGTATTTGTGATGATCACCACCGCTTCTTTCAATAAAATATTCTCCGGTGGTTTCAGACTTGTAAATTTCCATCGCAGAGCGCCATATACGGTCTTCTTTTGCCATCAAAGGATTATCGGGTAGATTTCTGTTATAAGAATACCAGCAGCCTACTAAGCGGTCTAAAAGTGCCGTATTCATATCGGCATTATTCATATCGATCCTCAAATCATTAAAATTGAATGCCTCCGTATTTGAATTGATGAAATCTATATAATTGGAATAACCCAAAACTTTGACAATTAAACTCAGTTTGGCAAGGCTGGGTCTGCTTAAAGCAGCATTTTCATTCTGTTTAAATTTTTTCAGTTTATTGATGATCAGATGTTCATACAGATAATTCGTTCCCAGAAGATCTGGCTCTTTTTTGATCTGTTTTTCAGAATGATCGTTAATAATCAGGTCGTTCAGTTCTGCGCTTATATAAGACCATTCGGTTTTGGTCACATCTTTCCAATGGTTTTTCTTTAAAAATTGCCGGCTTAAGAAATTCATAAGCTTTTCAAGATGCAGGATATCTTCCTTTTTCATGGTGTTTATTTATAAGACTAATTTAAGATTTTTATCAAACTAAAAAAGATTTTTGAAAGACTTTTATATTGTATAATCCATGGATATTTGAGTAGAAAAACAAAAATCAAAACAATGGAAACAAAAATGCTATTACAAGATGAGTCCCTTTGGAACAGAATACAGGAATTTTCTCTGGATGCTCCCGGTGTCGAGTTCCCTTTCTCAAAAAAACTCGCAAAAGAAGAACGCTGGAGTCTGGATTTCGCAAGAAAAGCAATTGAAGAATACAAAAAGTTCGTGTATCTCTGCTGTGTTCTTCCTCATGGAGCTTCTCCCAGTAACATCGTTGACAAGGTTTGGCATATGCATCTGATTTATACGCAGAATTATTGGGAGGAATTCTGTCCTCATATTTTAAAAAGACCACTTCATCATCATCCATCCAAAGGAGGTTCTGCGGAAAAAGAAAGACATCAGAACTGGTTTGAAGATACATTAGACAGTTATCAGACCATATTCCGGCAGGAAGCACCCGAAGAAATCTGGAGAGAGCGTAAGAAAAAGTCAACATTGCAATCATGGATTAGAAAAATGGCCTTCTTTGCTCCCATATTGGTGTTATTGCTTTTATTTTCGTGTACAGAAGGAGATAACTTTTCAGGGTTAATGGTTACTGGAGTTGTATTCGGGATTATTTTTATTCTGGGAACTATCGTTTCAATCATAGGAGATCAGGAGGTTTCTGACCATAACAGAAAAGATAAGCAAAATAATGACGGAGGAAGTTGTGGTGGCTCAAGCTGCAGCGGAGGAGGCGGCTGCGGTGGTTGCGGTGGATGTGGAGGCTGTGGTGGATAATAAAACTCATCATTATGAAAAAACTCATCATTCATTCAGCTCCGGTTGTGATAGGCTTTATATGGCTTATGACAGTTCATCAGACATTTAATCCGGTTATTCTTAAAGGACCTGACTTTTTGAAGTTCTATGTCATTCTGGTTCTAGGATTTTACGCTTCGTTTTTTATGCTAAATTCTTTGAAAGAAACCATTTCGGGAACGACAATTTATTTCGCAGGATTTATTTTCTTGTTGGGAATTATCAAGCTTATCAGAGGGTTCTTGTTGGGAAAACCTGTTGGGTTTCTTGTTATGATCTTAATAGCAGAATGTATTGTTACATTGATTTTTATCTCAGGTCATGTCAATGAAAAGATAAAGTAAAACTTATTATTAAAAACAAACCCGAAACAAAAATGTTCCGGGCTTTATCATGTACTGTTGATATTAAATATCTTTCTTTTCTTCTTTTACGGGCTTATAGCCATATTTCCGAACCATAACGGAAGTCAGGACTACCAAAATAAGACTGATCGCGATATTGGAGTTTTCCGGATGTACAATGGCCTGATAAAGATTATAACCGAAAATAGAGGATACAACCGCAATCAGAATATTGTTTACATAAGCATACTGGTTTTTTGTAGATGTTTTCATAGTAGTATTTTTTATTGTTATTTACTCAGTAAGTATGATAACTTAAAAAACGTTACAGAAAAATTTCAAAAAAATATTTTCTTTAAAAAAACAATCTCAATGACCGAATCCCGTACCCCGAAACTCTTATGAAATAACACCACTGCCGATCAGCTCCTCATCAATATACCATGATGCAAACTGTCCCTCAGCAATAGCAGACTGAAGTTCATCAAATTCAATATAAAAAGCATTTTCAAACTGATACAGGGTTGCTTTCTGCAAAGGCTGTCTGTACCTGAATCTGGCCATTACTTCCATAGATCCTCCGTTCTGAAGTCTCAAATCTTCACGTACCCAGTGCAGTTCAGAATTATCAATTTTCAGAGCTTTTTTATGAAGTCCCGGGAAATGGCTTCCTTCTCCTACGAAAAGAATGTTGTTTTCCATATCTCTGGAAATGATAAAACAGCTTTCTTTGTGTCCGCCTATACCAAGGCCTTTACTTTGTCCGATCGTGAAAAACTGGGCACCCTGATGTTTTCCGATTACCTTTCCGTCAGATTTTTTATAATGGATTTTTCTTGATAAAAATTCAAGTTCTTCTTCTTTGGATGAGAATTCAGGTTTTTCTTCCGAAAATAGAGGAGAATCTTTGAAAATTTCTACGATTTCCCCTTCATTAGGTTTCAATTGCTGTTGTAAAAACTGGGGAAGGCTTACTTTTCCGATAAAACATAATCCCTGAGAATCTTTTTTATCTGCCGTTACCAGTCCGATTTCTTTTGCAATTTCTCTTACCTGAGGCTTTGTAAGTTCTCCAATTGGGAATAACGCTTTTGAAAGCTGATCCTGGCTTAGCTGGCAAAGGAAGTAAGACTGATCCTTATTATTGTCTTTTCCGGCCAGAAGGTGGAAAATTTCTTTACCGTTTTCATCAAAAGTAGAATTTACCCTTGCATAATGTCCTGTTGCTACCTTATCGGCACCTAAAGACATTGCGGTCTTCATAAACACATCGAATTTTACTTCTCTGTTACACAATACATCAGGGTTGGGAGTTCTGCCTTTTTCATATTCGGCAAACATATAGTCAACGATACGCTCCTTGTAAAGTTCACTCATGTCTATCACCTGGAAAGGAATTCCAAGCTTTTGTGCTACCATAAGGGCATCATTACTGTCCTCAATCCAGGGACATTCATCTTCTAATGTTACGGAAGCATCGTTCCAGTTTCTCATAAATAAAGCCACTACGTCATGGCCTTGCTGCTGCAGCAAATACGCTGTAACACTAGAATCTACACCTCCGGAGAGGCCTACTACTACTTTCATTGTATTCAATTTTACGAAACTCTTAACGGGAGTTCTTAGTTTGATGTGGCAAAAATACAATTAAAAAATTCGTAAAAAAACCATAATTTTAAACATTGATAAAAACGATAGCATATTGATTCCCTTTTTATCAGTTTCTCTGCAAACGGAAACAGACGAGAACATAGCTTTAAAAACAAAAATAGTATATATGAAAAAGTTTATTATTTCTATGATGCTGATCAGCTCAGGATCAGCATTTTCCCAAATTTCAGTAGGTACGCCGGTACAGGAAAACAGCAAATGGACTTTCGGAGGAGGCATTGGATTAGGATTTGGAAGTAACAGCGCTTTTAATCTGTCCGCATCACCAAGAGTAGGTTACAGGTTTACAGATGATTTTGAAGGCGGTGTGGTAGGAAGTGTGTCGTGGCAGACTTCTGATTACTATAAATCTACTATGTTTGGAGTAGGTCCTTTTGTCAACTATTATTTTGCCAGATCATTTTACGTGGGAGCCAACTATCAGCATTATTTTGTTGATTACAAAGATAAATATTACGATTATAAATATAACACGGAAGAGAATGCATTATACCTTGGAGGAGGATATATGCAGCGGATCGGGAATAATTCCTTCATGCAGCTGGGTTTAATGTACAATGTGCTTTGGAAACAGAATTCCAGTGTATTTTCCAGCGGTCTGATTCCGACTATTGGTTTTGTGGTGGGACTTTAAGTGTTCATTTATCAAGAGGAACGGGCTTTAGCCCGTTTAGTCAGAAAACAAAATTCATCCGGCTTCAGCCAAAGCTTACAAAACAAAAATCCCCGGGAAACTTCCCGGGGATTTTCTATTTGAAATTAAATTATTTATTTAATTAAGATTGAGAAGACTTTTCAGCCGATTTCTTAGCTTTCTGTGTTTTCCCGATCAGTCCGTCTTTTGCTTCATTAAGATCAAGAATTACGGTTTCTCCTTCGCTCAATTGCTTGTTTACCAGCATTTCTGCCAATAAGTCCTCAATATATTTCTGAATTGCACGTTTCAGTGGTCTTGCTCCGAAATCTTTATCCCATCCTTTTTCAGAAATAAAGTCTTTTGCTTCTTCAGTAAGATCCACTTTATATCCTAATTTTTCAAGTCTGCCATAAAGCTTATTCAGTTCAATATCAATGATTTTCTTGATATCATCCTGTACAAGAGAGTTGAAGATCACAATATCATCAATTCTGTTTAAGAATTCCGGTGCAAATGCTTTTTTAAGGGCATTTTCAATGGTACTTCTCGCTCTTGAGTCTGAAGTGGTTTTCTTCGCAGAAGTTCCGAATCCTACACCGTCTCCGAAATCTTTAAGATCTCTTGTTCCGATATTTGAAGTCAGAATAATGATGGTATTTCTAAAATCAATTTTTCTTCCTAAGCTGTCTGTAACGTGTCCTTCATCCAAAATCTGCAACAGAATATTGAATACATCAGGGTGAGCTTTTTCAATCTCATCCAAAAGAACTACTGCGTAAGGCTTTCTTCTTACCGCTTCTGTCAGCTGACCACCTTCTTCGTATCCAACGTATCCCGGAGGCGCACCAACCAATCTCGAAACCGCGAATTTCTCCATGTATTCACTCATGTCAATTCTGATCAGAGATTCATCGGATTCAAAAAGCTCTCTGGCCATTACCTTCGCCAATTCGGTTTTACCAACCCCGGTTGTTCCAAGGAAAATAAAGGTACCGATAGGGCGGTTAGGATCTTTAAGACCAGCTCTGTTTCTCTGAATAGCTTTCACTACTTTCTTCACAGCATCTTCCTGGCCGATTACTTTTCCGTTAAGCTTCTCATCCATTTGGGCCAATTTATCAAGCTCGTTCTTACCAACTTTCGTTACAGGAACTCCGCTCATCATAGAAACTACTTCCGCTACATTTTCTTCTGTTACGGTTTCTTTTTTCTCTTTTACATCCTTATCCCATTTTTCCTGAGCCGAATTCAGTTCCATCTGAAGACGTTCCTCTTCATCTTTCAGTTTTCTTGCTTCAAGATAGTCCTGAGCTTTTACCGCTTTCTGTTTCAGTTCTTTGATATCTTCGATTTTCTTTTCAAAATCAATAATTTCAGTAGGAACTTTCATGTTTTTGATATAAACACGGGATCCGGCTTCGTCCATTGCGTCAATTGCTTTGTCCGGTAAGAAACGGTCTGTTATATATCTTGATGTCAAATTGACACACGCCGCAATCGCTTCAGGTGTATAAATGACATTGTGATGCTCTTCATACTTATCTTTGATCTGGTTCAGAATCTGAATGGTTTCATCAATAGAAGTTGGTTCCACCATTACTTTCTGGAATCTTCTTTCTAACGCTCCGTCTTTTTCAATGTACTGACGGTATTCATCCAGAGTAGTTGCTCCGATGCATTGAATTTCACCTCTTGCCAAAGCCGGTTTGAACATATTGGAAGCATCTAAACTTCCCGTAGAACTTCCAGCTCCTACAATGGTATGAAGCTCATCAATAAATAAGATGACATCTCTGTTTTTCTCCAGTTCCGTCATGATGGCCTTCATTCTTTCCTCAAACTGACCACGGTACTTAGTTCCGGCAACTAAACTTGCCAGGTCTAAAGTGATCACACGTTTTCCGTAAAGAACTCTGGACACTTTTTTCTGTTGAATTCTTAATGCTAAACCTTCAGCGATGGCAGATTTACCAACTCCCGGCTCCCCGATAAGAAGCGGGTTGTTCTTCTTTCTACGCGATAAGATCTGAGAAACTCTCTCGATTTCTTTTTCACGCCCGATTACAGGGTCCAGTTTTCCGTCTCTGGCCAAAGAAGTAAGGTCTCTACCAAAGTTGTCCAATGTAGGGGTTTTACTTTTTGCAGAACCTAGATTTCCTGCAGGTTTTCTCATTTGCTCAAATTCCTCTCTTTCATCATCATCATCGTAAGCACTCATCTGTGGAGACTGGCCTGAATTTTTAAGCATAGTCTGGTACTCTCTTGAAACTCCTTCGTAGTCGATGTCATAAGCTCCCAGAATATTTGAAGTAGGGTCCTCATATTTATAAAGAATACCTAAAAGCAGGTGAACGGTATTAATTTCATTGCTTTTATACTGTCGGCATTCTAACTCTGCACGTTTGATCGCATGATCTGCCATCTTAGTGAAAGAAATATTGGTAACCTCCTCAGAAATAGGATTAAGACTTGCTGTATTTAGAGTTTCAATTTTTCTTCTGATTTGTGTTAAATCCGCATTAAGGTTTTGAAGGATTTCTTTTGCAGAGTTTTCCGTTTTTATAATACCTAAAAGTAGATGTTCTGTATTAAGAAATTCACTTTTCAGCCTTTTAGCTTCGCTTTTGCTTTGTTTGAACACCTGGCTCAAACCTTGTGAAAACTTATAATCCATAATATATCTCATTAGAACAAAGGCAACATTACCTTTTATTCATTATCTAAATTACAAATATTTTACCAAAAATCAATTAATGACTTTATGGCAGAAAAAAATTTATTATCTTATTGAAAATGATTAAGTTTGTAACCTTAAATTTTCCCCATGAATCCTGAACTTACCACTTACATTGGCTATTCTGCTTCTCTTTTTATCGTATTGAGTTTCATACTGAAAGATGTAAAAAAAATCAGAGTGGTTAACATGATTGGCTGTATTTGTTTTGTCATTTATGGTATCTTTAATGGAATGCTTTGGCCGGTTATCATACCAAACGGGCTTATTTGTTTCATTCAAATCTATTATTTAATACTAGACAAGAAAGATTGATGAGGAAAAAAATTATTACTTCTGCTTTTAGTAATCTGTATACTGACCAACGGATAGAGAAGGTGTGCAAAACCCTTTTTGATAACGGGTATTCCATAGATCTGATTGGTAACGATTGGGAAGGAAATGAAAAAATGGAACGTCCTTATCCCTTTTCCAGAATAGGATTAAAATCTAAAAGCTTAAAGACCGCTTATTTTGAATTCAACTGGAAATTATACAAAGAACTGAAGAAAAAAGCGGACAAAGATACGATTCTCCATGCCAATGACATTGATGCACTTCTGCCAAATTATCTCATTGCCAGAAAACTGAACATCCCTTTGGTGTTTGACAGCCATGAAATTTTCACGGAAATGCCATCTGTTCAAAACAGGTTTTCTCAGAAATTCTGGAGAGTGCTGGAAAGAAAGCTGGTTCCCCATATGGAACTGATGATGACAGAAAGTGAAAGCTATGCGGAATGGTTCCATGAACAATATAATGTCAATCCGGTTGTGGTCAGAAATATTCCCAGAAAAATTCTTTTTGCACCGGAAATTCCTGAAAATCATCCAAAGATCATTCTGTATCAGGGAGCGATTAATCAGTCGAGGGGAATTGAAAGAATGATTGTGGCCATGCATCATATTAAAGATGCTGTTCTGAAAATTGCAGGCGACGGCCCGAAGAAAAAAGAATACGAAGAACTTGTGATTCAGGAGAAACTTCAGGATAAAGTATTTTTCCTGGGTAAACTGAAACCTGAAAACCTCAGGGAAATCACCAAAACCGCTGACGCAGGATTCAGTCTCGAAGAAAATAACGGAGTAAGCTACTATTATTCACTTCCTAATAAAGTTTGCGATTATATCCAGTCGAGAGTGCCACTGGTCATGATTAATTTCCCGGAAATGCAAAGGATAAAAAATCAGTTTGATGTAGGAGAAATTATTCCGGATCACCGGCCTGAAACCATTGAAAAAGCAATTAATCTTGTTCTTCAGAATGGAAGACAGTATTATCAGAGCGAATTAAATAAGGCAGCAGACGTATTTTGCTGGGAGAATGAAGAGACGAAAATTCTTCAGCTTTTTGAAAAAGCGTCACGTAAATAAATTTTACAAAATTGGTTATCTTTGCAAAAGAAATTTGATTTAAAATGACCATTAAAGAAAAACAGCAGGAAATAATAGACGAATTCGCTTTTCTTGACGATTGGGAGCAAAAGTATGAGTACATCATTGATCTTGGAAAAGAACTGAAAGGCTTACCGGAAGATAAGAAAACAGAAGAAAATCTGATTAAAGGCTGTCAGAGCAAAGTTTGGATTGATGCTGAATTCAAAGATGGGAAACTTTTCTTTAATGCTGATTCTGATGGTATTTTACCCAAAGGTATCGTTTCTCTTTTAGTAAGTATTTATAGTGGGCATTTCACTCAGGAAATCCTGGATTCTGATTTTGATTTTATTGCAGAAATAGGACTACAGGAATTTCTTTCACCTTCCAGAGCCAACGGATTGATGGCGATGACCAAGCAGATCAAGTTTTATGCAGTTGCTTATCAACTGAAATCATAATCGTGAGCAGAATTTTAGCATATCGTTTTTCCGCATTCGGAGATGTTGCGATGACCGTGCCTGTTTTCAGAGAATTTCTGGAACAGAATCCCGGCGTGGAAATTATTATGGTTTCCAGGAAAAATTTTGCGGCGCTGTTTGCAGGAATTTCTAATGTAACTTTTAAAGGGATTGACCTGGATGATTACAAAGGTTTTTTCGGATTGAGAAAACTGAGTAACGAACTGATCCGTGAATTTAATCCGGATTGTATTGCCAATCTCCATGATGTAATCCGAACCAAGGTTTTAGACAGAATATACAGAAGGAAAGGGCTCAAGGTCTTTAAAATTGATAAAGGCAAAGAAGAAAAAGAGCATCTTACGGATATCTGGAATCTGGAAAAGGTACAGCTGAAAAAAACAGTGGAACGTTATGCAGATGTTTTCCGTGAAATGGGTTTCAAAGTTGAACTCTCCCATCAATTAAGGCCGGTTTCGGCGCAAAAATCCGGGATTGGTTTTGCCCCTTTTGCCCAGCATAAAGGGAAAATGCTTCCTTTGGCGAAATCGTATGAACTGGTAAGAATTCTTGCTCAGAAACATACGGTGTATTTCTTTGGAGGAGGTAAAAAAGAAACGGAAACTCTGGAAAAATGGGAAGCAGAGATTCCTAATACAAAAAATCTTGCCGGAAAATTAAATCTTACGGAAGAGCTCAATTATATTGCCGGACTGGAACTGATGATATCTATGGATTCTGCCAATATGCACCTCGCAAGTCTTGTGGGAACCCGATGTATTTCTATCTGGGGAGCTACTCATCCTTACGCCGGATTTCTGGGATTTGGACAAAGTGAGGAAGATGTTGTTCAGGTAAAAGACCTGAGCTGCAGACCATGTTCTGTCTTTGGAGATAAGGAATGTTACAGAGGTGACTGGGCCTGTCTTGAAGAATTTAATATCCAGAAAGTGGTGGACAGGGTTAATTTTTAAAAATTAGCTTTACTATTTCTTCTGCTTTAGCTTTATCGGAGTGACTTGCTTCTAAAATACTCTTTCTTTTTTCATTGTCATGGTAGTTTTTTTCAGCTGAGGTGATAATCTGCTGGCGGATTTGGCTCATATCATCGCCATACAGACATAAATTTGTTAAAACCGGATCATCTGTAATATTCCCGTTAATAATCACGAAACGGCTGTTGTAAAGCGTATTAAAAAGCTTCACCTTGGTTCCTGAATTCTGGTAAGAAATTAAAATATTGGCATGAGCACCTTCCAGAAGACGATAAAGGTTCTCTGTGGTTTGAATAGGAGTGAGGCTGATATTTTCAACTGCTGAGATTTTGTTTTTAATATCTTCACTGGCACGATCGGAGGCAACAATCAGTTGATATTGCGGAAGCGTTTTAAATAAACCGATAGTCTCATTTAATGCTCTTTTATTGTCTGCAGTGGTGAGATCGCCGTGAAAAAGAAAATACTTTCCTTTTGTATCCAATACCTTTACTGATGTATTACCGTGAAAAATGTGAACAAGCTGCGCATTCTCCGAACAGGCTTTTACTTCCTGATATTCTTTCTCCGAAAGACAGAATACGGTTTCAAATTGCTTTAAAAGTTTTTTCTGATATCCGGAATACTTCACAGATTCAATTTTGTAAATAATCTTTTTAAATGGATTCTTCTCAGACACAGAGAGGCCTTTATAATACTCTGATTCGTTATTGTGATGACGGAGGTAGAGTTTGTGATCATTCTCTCTCAAAAACCGTATAATTTGGGTGGTTTGTAAACCCTCAAACAAGATGGGAGCTTTATTCCTGTCCAGATTTTTAATAAGTTCTTCAGATTTTCTGATCGCAGCAGCGAAAGGCGTTGATGAAAAATAAAGCAGAGGATTCTTCTTCTTTTTGTAAAAAAATACATTTTCTGTAATCTCTTTAATTTCTCTGTCAATGGTTGAAGGGATCTTATCTATGAAACAGTGAAGGTGAATTTTTATTCCCAGATCAGATAAGGCCTTGATTTTATAATATACATCAATGATTCCGCCATAAGAAGGAGGGTAGGGATAATTAAATGATATGATGTGGAGCTGCTTCAAATTCGGCTATTCGATGTAGGCAAAGGTAGATAAATATCAGGAAAACTGCAGGAGACATTTAAATACTTAGGGATAAAATAAAAAAATCTCCCAGAAATCTGAGAGATTTTTTGTGGGTCCTGAGGGATTCGAACCCCCGACCCTCTGGGTGTAAACCAGATGCTCTGAACCAACTGAGCTAAGAACCCGAATTTTTTTGAAAGGTTTCGTTTCCTTTTCTGTGGGTCCTGAGGGATTCGAACCCCCGACCCTCTGGGTGTAAACCAGATGCTCTGAACCAACTGAGCTAAGAACCCTCTAGACTTGTTCTCTTGTTTAGAGTGGTGCAAATATACGACTTATTCTTTAATCTCCAAATTTTTTTCCAAAAAATCTCCCACTACAAAGTTGCTTCCGCCGATAAAAATCATTTCTTCATTTGTACATCGTTCTTTTGCAGAGAGATACGCTTCCTGTACAGAATCAAAAATTTTATAAAAAATTTTCGCCTCCTGAAGCAGATTTTCATAATCTTCCGGGTGTCTTCCCCTGTTGATGGATGGTTTTGCAAAATAGAACTCAGAATTTTCGGGAAGTAATTTCATCACATCATCTATTTTTTTGTCGTTCACAAACCCCAAAATAATATGCTTGTGCCTGTCAATCGAATTTAATTGTGAAAAAACATACTCCAAACCTGCCTGATTGTGTCCCGTATCACAAATGGTAAGCGGATGTTGTGAAAATTCAAACCAACGGCCAATAAATCCTGTATTCTGGTGAACATGGAGAAGTCCTTTTTCCAATGCTTCATCAGAAATATTTACTTTAAGTTTCCTTAATTCTTCTACTGCGGCCAATACAATTCTGATATTTTTCTTCTGGTAATTCCCTTTGAGATCAGATTCCAGATCTGTATTGATAAGAGTGGCATCTGTCAAAGGAGCATTTTCTTTCGCTGCTTTCTCCTTAATGATATTTTTTACAGCTTCATTTTCGTCACCGGAAATAATAGGCGTATTGTGTTTAATAATTCCGGCCTTCTCTGATGCAATTTCTTCGATGGTATCTCCAAGAATATTCTGATGATCCAGCTGAACATTGGTAATAGCCGAAATCAAAGGATTAATAATATTGGTAGAATCAAGTCTTCCTCCCAATCCAACTTCAATAATAGCAAAATCTACCTGCTGCTGATAAAAATATTCAAAAGCCATAATGGTGGTAAACTCAAAAAATGAAGGACGGATATCTTCAGGAAGTTTCTTTAATTTTTGAATAAAATCAAAGACAAATTCTTTACTGCAGTTTTTTCCGTTGACCTTAATACGCTCCGTAAAATCAATCAGATGGGGAGAATTGTATAATCCTGTTTTATAACCGGCTTCCTGAAGAACAGATGCCAGCATATTGCTTGAAGAACCTTTTCCATTGGTGCCGCCAATATGAATGCACTTTATTTTATCCTGAGGATTTCCAAAGAAAGCACAAAGCTTTGTTATATTATCAAGTCCAGGTTTATAAGCCTTCTGTCCATCTATCTGATAGTTGGGCATCTGTACGAAAAGCCAGTCGATAGCTTCCTGATATTGTTCATTTGTCATGGTGCAAAATTCCCAAAAGTTTTTTTAAAATAAAATATAATTTTTCAATCTGTAACTTTTTTATATTTAATTCGTCTAATATTGAAAAATCTTAATATGAAATCGCTGTGATTCACAGGTAACAGTACTGATGAAGATGACACGGTTCCATATGACCATTAAAAACAAATAAACATATACATATGAAAAAAGTTTGGATCATCGTTTTTGGATTAGGTTATCTGGGTTTGAGCGCTCAGAAGAAATGGTCCTTAAAAGAATGTGTAAGCTATGCAGTGGAGCATAATCTTCAGGTTATCCAAAATCAGTATAACAAACAAAACCAGGAATATAATCTTAAAGCAGCCCAAAAAGAATATTTACCATCTGTATCGGGGAGTATGACGAATGGGGTGAGTTTCGGGCAAGGGTCATTAGGAGCGGGAAGTTTTAGAAACGACAGATTCAATAACAGTGTTGGCCTGGGAGCCGATATTTTGCTCTATAATAATGGAAGATTAGAGAAAAATGTACGAAAAGCCCAGTTTGATGTAGAAGCAAGCCAATATGACATTGAAACCATTAAAAATGATATCTCCCTTCAGATTGCTCAGCAATATCTGACTGCCTTGTTGAATAAAGAGATCGTTAAAATCTCTCAGAGTGCTGTGGATAATGCCCAGAAACAGTTTGACAGAGCTAAGATCACAACCCAGGTTGGAACAACTGCCCAGACGGTTTTAGCTGAGGCTGAAGCTGCGCTGGCAAGAGAGAAACAAAACCTTAAAACAGCAGAGGTAAACGTTGGTCGTGCCTTGTTTGCCATCGCTCAGCTATTACAGCTTTCAGATTACAAAGGTTTCGATGTGGAAGATGTAAACGTTCCGGAAAAACTTGATTTGCAACTCAATACTGTAGATGAAGTGCTTACAACGGCGTATGAGATACAACCGCAGATCAAAGCAGCCGAAAGCAGGATAAGATCTGCCGAAGCACAAACTGAAGTAACCAAAACAGCATTCTGGCCAACGTTAACAGCAAGTGCGGGTCTTAACACTTTCTATAACAGGCAGTTTGATCCTATGCCAGGTACTGTGCAGGGAACTTTTTTTGAACAATATAAAGATCAGTTCGGGCAAAATGTTGGGTTATCATTGAATATTCCTATCTTCAATAAAGGAAAAACAAAACTTCAGGTAGAACAGTCTAAAATAAATGAAAGTATAGCCAAGAATACGTTAGAACAACAGAAGCAGACGGTAAGACAAAATGTTCAGAAAGCTCAGTTTGATGCTGATGCTAATTATGAAACCTATCTGGCTGCAGTGGAAGCTGAAAAAAGCTCAAAACTGGCTCTTGATTTTGCCGATAAAAGTTATGCTGCCGGAAGAACCACCATCTACGACGTCAATGTGGCGAGAAATAATTATGCAAATGCACAGGGATCAGTAGTGCAGGCAAAATATAATTATCTTTTTAGTCGTAAACTATTGAATTTCTATGCAGGAATTCCATTAAGTTTGTAAAATGCCAATTCAATCATTAGAAAAATACTTACCTCAAAATACACTTAAATATTTAAGAATCTGGTTTGCAGATTACTATATACATATAAAAGTTACAAGAAACAGAAATTCAAAACTGGGAGATTACAGAAAACTTCCGGATAATTCGCATGAAATTACGGTAAATTCAACCCTTACCCCACAACTCTTTTTCTTTGTGCTCACTCACGAGCTCGCACATCTGATTGCTTTCGAAAAATATGGACGGAGAATTTCGCCCCACGGCAACGAATGGAAAGAAACTTTTAGAAATATGCTTCTGGAAAGCCTTGAGGTTTATGATGAAGAGCTCAAACCTATTATTGTAAAATTTTCAAAATCGCCTAAAGCCAATTTCATGGCAAGCCCTGATCTGGTAAGATATTTTCATACTGAGAAACAGGATGATAGTCTTCATTTTATCGAGGAGCTTAAAAAGGGAGAATTCTTTATCTATCGCAACGAAAAGTATTTATTAGAAGGTCTGGTTAAAAAAAACTATCTTTGTAAGAACCTGGCTACTGGAAGGAAGTATTCTTTCAAGCCTTTAGCGAGGGTAGAAAAATGTAGCTAATAATGTTAAAATCAGATAGATATTGCGTTATAATGGCGGGAGGAATCGGGAGCCGGTTCTGGCCGATGAGTACGCAAAAATTTCCAAAACAGTTTCAGGATATTTTAGGAACCGGGCGCACTATGATTCAGCAGACCTATGACAGAATCAGCAAGGTAATTCCTAAAGAGCAGATATTCGTAATTACGAATAAAGAGTATGTTCCTGTTTCCCATCAGCAGCTTCCGGAAATTCCTGAAGAGAATATTGTGGGCGAGCCCTTGATGAAGAATACAGCCGCTTGTAATCTGTATATGGCCAACAAAATTGCTGAGATTAATCCGGATGCAACGATGATTGTATTGCCGGCAGATCATCTGATCCTTAAAGAAGATGTATTTTTGGAGAAAGTGGAGCTGGCATTTGAGCTGGCTTCAAAAAATGATTATCTGGTAACATTAGGGATTACCCCTACAAGGCCTGATACCGGATATGGATATATTCAGTTTGTAGAAAAAAAGGGTTCGGAATATTTTAAAGTGAAAACATTCACAGAAAAGCCTATCCTTGAAATTGCCCAAAGCTTTCTGGAAAGCGGTGATTTCCTTTGGAATGCAGGAATTTTTGTATGGAATGTGAAAAGTATCCATCATGCCTTTGATCTTTATCTTCCAGAAATGATGCAGCATTTTATGGCTTGTGAGTACAACTCAGAAAAAGAAAATAGCTGTATTGAAACCATTTATCCGAAGGTTCAGAAGATTTCTATTGATAACGGAATTTTAGAAAAAGCAAAGAATGTTTATGTGATTCCATCAGATTTGGGATGGAGCGATCTTGGAACATGGACTTCCGTATATGAAAATACAGAAAAAGATAAAGACGGAAACGCGGTAAAACTGAAACATTTACTTGCTTATAATTCAAAAGGAAATATCATCCGTTTAAAGAATAATAACAAGGCCGTAATCATTGATGGTCTTGAAAACTATATTGTTGTAGATACAGATAAGGCACTTCTGATCTGTCCGCGTGCTAATGACCAGCTCATTAAAGACTATGTTCTTGATCTGAAAAACTTTAAGAAAGGCGAGAAGTTCATGTAATATTTGGTATATTTCTGCTGATTTTTAAATTATGAGTAACACTGCAACCCGATTTACAATTCTTACATTTTTACTTCTGGGAATCTTAGGATATTCTCAGGAGAAGAAAAAGTTTTCAAATATACCTTCTGTTTTGCAGCAGATCAACCCAGGAAGCAGAGTAGACTCGTGGGTGCTGATATACAACAGCTACGGTAAAGGTGAAGAAATAAAGACTTCGGGTAAGGTAAATTACACTCCTCAGTTCTCAGGATTCAATCTTTTCCCTAGTGAAGACAGCTTTTATTATATTGCTTACTCAGAAGGAGGTAAAGTAAATTATGTAACAGATGTAGTGGGATTGAAGAAGTTTGTTGACAGAATTGATAATGCTCAGGAGGCTGCGGTTGTATTAGCTGCTGAGGGATATATGGTGGATGAAGAATTCAAGGATCTTGCCGGCAATTACCATGAAGATCAATCGAATTACTATCTGGATCTTGGAAAACTGACCTCAAAGGAATGTCCTTACCAGAAAACACATTATACAGTCACTGTAAATAAATCTACAGGTACTGTAAGCAATGTAAAAGACAATGGAACATATATTGAGCTTTACAATAAAAAATGTGCTAATAACCCAAGATTGTTGAAAATCGAAAAAAAAGAAGAACCCAAGAAAGATGAGTCTAAAAAAACACCCAAACGCAGATAATATCTATGAGACTGAGCGATTAATCCTTCGTCCCATGTCCCGTGAAGATAAAGATTTCGTCTTTGACCTTTATAACAGACCAAAATTCATTCAACATATCGGCAATCGCAATGTTAATTCTGTTGAAGATGCCGAAAATTATATTCTCAACAGATTTGCTCCCCAGATTGAAAGACTTGGATTTGGAAACTATCTTTTAATAACCAAAGAAGGCAATGAAAAAGTAGGGGCAGTAGGAATCTTCGAAAGAGAAGGTCTTGATATCGTGGATATAGGATATTCTCTGCTGGAAGAGTTCGAAGGTAGGGGATATGCCTACGAAGCAGCTCAGAAAGTGAAGTCTATTGGAATGGATGATTTCGGATTAACAAAAATATCAGCCATTATTTCAAAGGATAATATTTCTTCCCAAAAACTGATCGAAAAATTAGGGTTGAGGTTTAAAAAACACGTCATACTTCCAGGCGAAACCGAAGAACTCAACTATTACGAAACCGAATAAAACTTCTAAAAATGCTTTCACAAATAACGTATAGATCGTAAATCGTGTTATTTGTGAAAGCATTTGTGATATTTGTGTTTCAAAAAGAATTAACCTTCCAGAATCTGCTCAGCAGCAGTCTTTGACGTTACTTTTTCAATCACTCTTGTACAGACACCATTTTCATCGAAAATAAAAGTCGTTCTTACAATTCCCATATACGTTTTTCCAAACGTTTTTTTCTCCTGCCATACCCCGAATTTTTCAATGATATCACGGTTTTCATCCGCAATAAGATCATAAGGAAATGCAAATTTACTGTGAAAGTTCTTCTGTTTCTTTACACTGTCACCACTTATTCCCAGTAACTGATATCCTGCTTTTTCAAGCTTGGAATAATTATCACTCAGATTGCAGGCTTCCACGGTACACGTTGGGGTATTCGCTTGCGGGTAGAAGAAAACCACCAGTTTTTTTCCTATTAACTTTGATGAGGTTACCGTTTCTCCGTCTTGATTGAATCCTTCAAATTCAGGTAATTTATCTCCAACTTTCAGCATAATGATTTAATTTTGTTCAAATTTAAGGGTTACATGACAAAAAAACAAAGAGCTGAGCTCGTTCAGATAGAACTGGATAAATTATATCCGACTACACCTATTCCGTTAGATCACACCGATCCGTATACATTAATGGTGGCCGTAGCACTTTCCGCGCAGACCACAGATAAAAAAGTTAACCAGGTTACGCCTGATCTTTTTGCCGTGGCAGGAACTCCACAAAGAATGGCCAGGCTGGAAGAATTTGAAATCAAAGAACTCATCAAAGAAATCGGACTTTCCAATACCAAAGCCAAAAACCTTAAAAGAATGGCAGAACTTCTGCTGGAACGTCATAATGGTATCGTTCCGCAAACTTATGAAGAATTGGAAGCCCTTCCGGGCGTAGGGCATAAAACTGCTTCAGTGGTGATGAGCCAGGGTTTCGGATTTCCTGCTTTTCCGGTAGATACCCACATTCACCGTCTGATGACACAGTGGAAACTTACCTCAGGAAAGAACGTGGTGGAAACAGAGCGCGATGCCAAGAAATTATTCCCTGAAGAAGTATGGAATAAACTTCACCTTCAGATTATTTTCTACGGAAGAGAATATTCTCCGGCAAGAGGAAAAGGAGAGAAAGATTTTATTACAAAAATGTTATTTGAAAAATAGAATTTAACATTATTTAGGATTTTAAGAACTATTTTCAGTTACAAATAGAACAAGAAGAGCACTATTTTATAGTGTTTTTTTTTATCTCATAATTTAAATTCTAAATTTTTTTTTCACCAATAAAGGATATTTGTAAAATTTCACGATAATTCTTTTATTTCATAAAGAAAACTTTATCTGCCTGATTTATAATATCATTTAGAGACAATAGTTTTCTTTTTCGTAATTTTCTTTACTGTAAATTGTTACAGAAGTATTGTATTTCCATAAAAAGAGATATATTTGGCTCAGTACCATGAAGACCAAAATGAAAAAAATTAATCTTTTCGTTTTTTTTATAGTTTTATATTCCTGTGCCTGTAAAGGGCAGGTTCATCGGTTTTATTATGAACTTACCTATAAACCCTCTACCAAAAATAAGACGATAAAGACCGACATATTCTATCTGGACAGTCTTGATAAAAGGTCTGTATTCATTCGAAAAGAAAAGTGGGAATCTGATTCTCTTTTCACAACACAATCCCCAGTTTTATCATTAGGAACAATGAATTTTAAGGTAATAAAAGATCTTGGTAATTCATCAGTTATTCTGAAAGATGATTTATTTATAGGTGTTATTTCCTATAAAGAATATCCTGATCTTCATTGGAAGCTTTTACCGGAAAAAAGAAATACCGGGACTTTTCAAGTACAAAAAGCAGAAGCCAATTATGGAGGAAGACATTGGATAGCATGGTTTACTCAGGATATTCCGGTTTTTGATGGTCCTTATGTTTTTATGGGGCTTCCAGGGTTGATTATAGAGCTGAAAGATGCTAATAATGAATATCAATGGAAATTGAAAGGCAGTAAAAAAAATGTCCGGTCTACATTGCAAACAGAATCAGTAATGGATGAGAGTTTGATGTCAAAAGAAGCCTACATTAAAAATAAAGAAAACTTCATAAATGATCCCTTGCCTGTTTTGATGCAAAGTATGGCAGATGTTAGTAAAAGTCTGGAAATCATGAATAAGATGAATCAACAGGCCGAAGCAATAAAAAAATATCACCGGGAAAACGATAATACCATCGAAAGATAGTATCAACAATTCAACTATAACCATGGAATTAAGAAAAGAAATTAACGCTGTTTTTTTATATCTGAAATCGATTGATGTAAAAATTGATAAGAATGATTACATCTATCAGGTAGAATCGCATCCGGAGACACCTAGTCTTCTGGCTTTTAGTGATGCTCTTGGTTTTTTTGGTATTCCAAATGGTGCCTTTATGGTTGATTTTCAGGATTTTGATCATTTACCGGAAACATTTCTAACCATATTAGATATAGGAAACGGGCATTTGATTTTATCATATATTGAAAAAAAGGAGCAATCGGTTTTATATACAGATCATGAGGGTGTGCAGAAGACTATCTCCATTCCTGAAATGGAGAGTTTGTGGACTGGTGCGGTACTGGCCGCTGAAAATAACGGAGAAATCACAAAACCGTCTAATGTCTTTTACAATAAACTCCTGCCAGCATTCATCTTTTGTGCAGTATTTGTAGTGTTGTATTTTATCGGAGGCTGGTTTATAAGTGGTTTCGGTGCGATTACAATGGTGGGGTTGCTTTTAGCCTTTGAAGCTATAAAAACAGAGCTGGGGCTGGAGTCTGGTTTTTCTGCGCAGTTTTGTGATGGAAATGAGAAGTCAAGCTGCAGCCAGATTATCAACTCTGAAAAAGGAAAAATTGCAGGGTTCAAATTGAGTGATCTAAGTGTTTTTCTTTTTGGGATTCAGCTTTTTTCACTGCTTGTTTTTAATAAGGAGCTTATCAATAATTATTATTTTTTAATTGGTTTTTCTCTGCTGGGATGTATACCATTTACATTATATTCTGTTTATTTTCAGATGAAAGTAGAAAAGAAGTGGTGTCCAATATGTTTGAGTATTATAGGAGTAATCTATGCACAGCTTATCTATTTGTCATTTAACATGACGGAGATACTGAATAATGTACATCTTGACCTCCTAACAGTTTTGCTTTTGTCATCAGTAGTGATCGCTTTTTCCGGAACCTATATTTTTATTAAAAAAGCTTTGATAACCTATGCAGTGCTGAAAAAGGATGCGGAGTTTGACTCAAGATATATAAGGCATTATCCTTACTTTAAAAATATTCTTACAAGCACAGACCCCCTTGTTTTAAAAGCTGAGCCAATCCTGCTGGGAAATCCAAATGCTCCTGTTACAATTACTTTTATTACAAGCCCTTTGTGCGGATACTGTAGAGAAGCGCATGATTTCTTGCAGAGAATTTACAACCAATATAAAAATCAGGTCAACATCAAAATCAGATTTAATATGACAGGAGTCGTAACTGCTGAAGTAGAAGAGATGCTGATCCAGCTCCTGAACATTTATCAAACAAAAGGCGAAGGCAAATTTATTGAAGCTCTTCATGACTGGTATAGTCACAGACAGGCAGAGAAATGGTTGAAAAAATACAGTACAACTCTTGATAACAGAACCTTTCTACTGAATAAACTGGTTTCTGTTTCTTATGAAAATTTACAGAATAACCTGTTTTTCACACCACATTACTTTATCAACGACTATACATATCCTGTAAGACTTAATAAAAAGTATATAGAAGTATTTATGCCGGATCTTATTGAGGACGAATGGAATGAACAGCATGATTCTGTAAAGGAATTGGAGGTTGAATACAGATAAAAGAAGAAAATTATTATAATAATTATACAAAGAGGAAGCCGAAAATCTAAAGAGTAGGCAAACAAATTAAAACAAATTTCTATGAAAAAATTACAAAAGCTGAGCTTAAATGCTATGAAAAACGAAATGAGCAGAAACGAAATGAGAGTTATTAAAGCGGGTTCAGGAGGTGAGCCAGGAACTTGTAACTGTAACTCACAGTACTGCTATATGAATGGTATGAGAGCTATATGTGGCGGTGGATGGCCAGCAAAATGCTGCTAATCAATCAAAAATAACTTATATTTTTTCTGTAATTGCAATTCTGCAATTACAGAATTTTTTTAACCTATGAATACACCAAGTTTAGTTTTAATTACATGCTGGTATGGTAAATATCCATGGTATATGCCCTATTATCTGCATTCTTGTGCTTTTAATCCAAGTGTAGATTTTGTGATTATAACTGATAATACAGAGGAGGTAAAAAACTTACCCTCAAATGTAAAAATAGTCCATAAAAATCTGAAAGATATCATCTGCGATACATCTGATAAACTTGGGTTTCCAATCAACATAGATTATCCTTATAAGCTGTGTGATTTTAAGCCTGCATATGGTTTTATGTTTCCTGAACTTATAGAAGAGTATGACTTCTGGGGGCACTGTGATCTCGATCTTATTTACGGAGATATAAGAGCTTTTTTTACCAATGAATTTCTCGATAGCTATGATTATATAAGTGTAAGAGATGATTATACCACCGGATGCTTTGGTCTGTACAGGAATAATGAACTGATGAATACATTCTTTAAAAGAAGTAAAGACTATAAAAAGGTATTTTCTATGCCGGATCACTTCTGTTTTGATGAATGTAATTTTGTTTGGGACGATCTAGCAGAAGGTATTCCTATTTTCGAAATTGAAACAGAAATTGAAAGTTTTACCCATATCATGAAAAATGCTGAAAGAGAAGGAATTCTCAGAACTCATTTTGATTTTATTCTTATGGAGGGCTATACGGGGAGAGTAAAATTTGATAATGGAAAAGTTATTTATAAAAACAAATATGAGGCAATTATGTTTCATATGTTTTGGCTTAAAAAAGTATACAACCCCGAAAAAGTACCTGCAAAAATCCCCAACAGGTATAATGTAAGCCCCACTAGAATTTATTGGTAATTACTGTACTACTAATTAAAAAATAATAGCATGAAAAAATTACAAAAAATGAGCATGAATGTTATTAAAAATAACATGAACAGAAAGGAAATGAGAGTTATTAAAGCAGGATCGGGCCCAACATCATGTAACTGCCAGGCAGTGATGTGTCTAGTCCATGGGAGTATGGAGGCTTATTGTGGACCTTCAGGAGTGATCTGTTGCTAATCATTTTATGAAAAGAAAAAGAGAGAACCTTATATTGTTCTCTCTTTTTTATTATTTAAAACCAATTGTTTGTACTTTTTTTGATAGATACCAAGGGCAAGATCTGCTGTTTTAAAATAATGTTCAATATTTCCATTAATATTATTCTCTGCAGTAATATCAGAATATCCGAAATCTTTCTGAACGGAGACAAAAGGATATAATACCATTTTATGAGCTGACAGTTGTGATAAAAAGTTATCTGCAGTGTCTTCCGGGCCAAAGTCTGCATTGAGTATATGATCAAAAAAACGACTGTATACCACCATAAACTGGGTACACCAGAAATGATTGATCCAAAACCTGTTTTCTGTAATAGGAACAACAAATCTAAAGCCTCCTCCAATGCCTCCGGCCAGAATATCAGCACCCTGCTCATTAGATTGTATAATATTATTTATAAACGCATCTCTGTCATAATGTTCTGTAAAAACATGGTCATCTTCTACAATGATAATCACATCATCTTCGTTTTCAATAGCAAGAGATACCGTTTTTTTTATGCTTTCCCAGAGGCCTACATTCCCTTTCTCATGCATACATGCCTCTACAATTTGGCAGCCAAATTCCGGTCTGCCTTCAAACTCTTTTAACACACTTTCCCTTCTGTCTTCTCTATGTTTCAGATTGATAATGTAAGTGGGGATCATAATTTCTGAAAAGTTATTATGGCTCATAGCTGTAGTATTTTTTTATTTGGGAAAGTTCATCAAGAAAAACTTCCGGATTGTCATATATATATTGAAAATCAGTGGTGTTTTCGAATGATTGAAGGTTTCCGTCATCTTCAAACTGAGAAATGAATGGATGTATTACAAAGACGTCTTCCAGATGTGATGATAAAAAAACATCAAGAGGCAGCTTAGTATTGAAATTCCTTTGCAAGAAAAGAGAATATGTTTTTTTGAAAATAATCATGAACTGTGATCCCTTGAAACCATCAACCCAGAATATATGATCAGAAACTTCGATCACTTTTTCAAAGCTTAGGAGACCTCCAAGCAATAAATTACCTTCAAGTCTTTTTACCTTTTCAATACATTTTTCAAGATGATCTTGTGAAAAACTAGGACAAAACCGATGTTGAGAGGTTGAAATAATGATATAGTCTTCATCATCACTTTCTTTTATTACCTTTTGTATTCCTTCTGTGAAACTTAAATGTTCATCTGTGACAATAAATTCAGGTGTAAAATTTCTCTCTGTATAATGTTCTAAGGCACCAGAAAATTTTTCAGGATTTGAAGATAAAACAAATATTTTCTTCATAATGATTGGGTTTTCAGGATAAATTAGTTTTAATAAAAATAAATAAATCAGATTAAATGTCCAACAGCCTTCTGTGATAATTAACCTGCCCCAGATGATAGTCCAGATGAGCAAGCAGATGGATCAGAAAATAATCGGTTGTCATGGCACTTTCAAAAACAACCAATGGATATTCTTTTTTCAGGTCTTCATCGGACAATTGGGAAAGTACCGAATCTATCATTGCCGCAGTGGCTTTCACCTTTTCAATAAGTTCCGCTTTGGGAATATCCTTTGACGAAAATTCAAGGTCACGCTGTCTTACGTATCCTGTGTTTCCAAGGTGTGTTCCGATAAAATGATTAAGATTTCCGACCAGATGAAGGGCAAGGTTACCCGCAGAGTTGGCAATGTTTTTATCCGTTTTCCAAAGATTTTCTTCGCTTTGATAGGCTTCCAGTTCCGTTTTTAACTTATTTAAATCTCTGTTGTAAAGAGATCTTAGACTTTCTGTGATCATACCAGTTATTATTGTATTATAGTTTTAAAATATCCTTTAAAGTGTTTGTCAACCAAACTGTCAATATTGCATTTGTAATCTATAAAACCATATATGCTGTCATTTGTGGCGAATTTATGGCTGTTAAGAACTAATTTTTGACTGTAAACTTCAGATTTTATGAATTTTTCTTCCTTTTTTAAGGTTTTAGGATCAATATCTCTGATGTAAAATTGATTATTAAAAACTTTAATCAAAATACCATTTCCAAAATATCCATTATTGTTATTCAATTTGATAGTAAGAGAGTCATTCAGGTATTGAGCTTTACATTTATAATCATTGAATAAAAACGTTCCCTTACGAAAGCCATCCGAATAACTTGCAGTTTGAACAATATGTGCTGTTCTTGTTTTGCTTTCAACAACTTCACTATTATAAAGCTTCAGTTCCGGATATTTTGAGAGAACTAGAATACTATCATGGTTAGGTAAGCTACTATCAACAGTAAAATTTCCAAAATTCTGCTCTTTTTGACAACTCAAAGCCATCAATAAAATACCTGAAAAAAACAAAAATAGTTTCATATGAAACTATTTTTGTTTTTGAGCCCAAAGCTCCATTTTTCTGTTCAGAACGTCCAGCGGAAGACATCCCTGGCTTAAAACTTCATCATGGAAGCTTGCCAGATTGAATTTGTTTCCCAGTTCTTTCTGATATTTTTCTCTCAGCTCACGGATTCTTAAAGACCCTATTTTGTAGCCTAAGGCCTGACCCGGCATCGCCATATATCTTTCTACTTCTGCAGTGGCCGATGCTTCATCATAAGAAATGTTGCTTAAGAAATATCTGATCGCTTCTTCTCTTGACATTTTTCCGGTATGAAGTCCCGTATCTACTACAAGTCTTACTGCTCTCAGCATCTGATCGCTTAAATATCCCATCTTCTGGTAAGGATCAGTATATAAACCGAATTCAGGACCTAATGTTTCACAATAATGAGCCCATCCTTCACCATATGCTCCCAACCATCCGAATCTCATGAATTTAGGAAGCCTTGTATTTTCCTGCTGAAGAGAAACCTGATAGTGATGCCCCGGAATCGCCTCATGAAGGAAAAGAGATTCCATTCCCGAAGTAACATTAAATTTGGTAGGATCAGGAAGCGGAACATAAAATATACCTGCTCTTTTTCCATCCGGAGTTCCCGGCATATATTCTGCGCTGGCACTTGCCTCTCTGAATTTCTCCGTCTGTCTGATCTCAAACTTTGTTTTTGGCGTTACATTAAACATTGTTTTCAGCTTCGGAGTTATTTTAGTTAAGATCCCGTTGAATGCATTTAAAACTTCCTTAGATGTTTTAAAAGTCATTGCCTTTGGATCCGTCTTAACAAAAGTGATAAATTCTTCCAGAGATCCGGTAAAGCCTACCTGCTGTTTTACTTTCTCCATTTCTGCGCGAAGCATTGCAACCTGTTGAAGCCCGATCTTATTGATCTCTTCAGGTGATTTCTTTGTGGTAGTCCAGCTTTTTACATAATAGTTGTAGATCTCATTGCCGTTAGGAAGGCTGTTGTATCCGTCTGTATCCCTTGCTTTTGGCAGGTATTCTTTTTCTAAAAATGTTCCCATTTTAGTATAAGCCGGGATGATTTTTTTCGTAATAGCATCTTTGTAAAGTGCTGAGAATTTTTCTTTCTGAGCCTCTGTAAAGTTTTTAGGGAAATTTTTAATAGGTCCGTAGAAAATATTCTTTTCCATATCGGAAGTAGTGATTTCCTCAGCTCTCATCTGAGGAATCATTTTGATAACCAGTTTTTTAGGAAGCACTATTTTATTGTTGATTCCCTCACGGAAGTTGTCCGCAGCAGCATTCATCCACTCCGGAAATTTTTCCATTCTTTTCAGCCAGTCACTATAGTCCTTTTCGGTTTTAAAAGGCTGATTGCCCTGTCCGCTTCCATACAGTGGAAAAGTAAGTGGCAGCCCTCCAAACTGAGTGAAAGGAATATATTCCGGATGATAGGCATAGGCCTCAATTTTATCTTTTAAAGTATAATCCAAAACATCATATACCACTTTATCCTCATCAGAAAGACTTTTGTAATCTACATGTTCCAGCTGTTTCTGTACAGAATTGTAGAATGTTACTTCTCCTGAGATAAAATCTTTATCAATATTGATAGGAAGCTGGTCGTTATATCTTGTATCTCCCTGTGCTGTAGCATCTAAGGGGTATAGCTTAAGATATTGCTCATAATAGTTCGAAGCGATAGAATCCAGGTTGCTGGGTGTCACTTTTGTAAGGGGAGAATCCGATTTTTTGCAGGAAGCAAGACCGATCATCAACCCTAATCCCAGAATACTTTTTGATAAAATGTTTTTCATTTCACAATCTTTATGAAAACAAAAGTAAGTATTATTGGGATATTCATGCTTATGGTATGCATTGATTTTAAAAAATTATTTTCAAAATCCTTTTAACTTTGAATCAATTTTTTATCTTTGTCTAAAACGTTTAACAATCATATTATTACAGCTCTTTTTTAAGAAAAAATGAAAGGGATTTTAAAAATTTACCATCCGGACGAAACGCTAAAATACAATATCAGAAATACTTATTGTAAGGCCGTTTACAGCAACCAGCAACATTTTTTAGAGGTTGAAGTGATTACGGATGACAGTTTGGATCACGTGGACGATGATTCATTACAGTACAACTTTCCGCAGCTTTCACTTGAAGTTTTTGATTTTCCTATCGAATCGGCGGAAATAGAAGGGAAGACCATCATCATCAATGACTCTGATGAAGAAACCTATACAGAAGTAGATCTTTTTGATGACGAAGATGCCTATATCTATGATAATGAGCTTCTTTTTGAAAAAAACGAAGAAGGGGAGCTTCAGGTTATCTGGAAAGGAACTATTGATGACTTCTATACCGGATCAGATACACCGATCCCTTTTAGATTAAAATGCGAATTTAAACAAGATGATATTGAGGTAGAAGAAGACTAACCGAGCTTCTGCCTTTTTAACTGTAGATTTCTTTTCAAATTATTTTTTGGAAAGAAATTTGCTGTTTGTAAAATTGTAACAAATTTTAAGTTGTTTTTAAGCAATTTTTAAGAGTTCAATTCATAATATTCTCCTACATTTGTCGTTGAAATTTAATAAAATTTACATTTAATGCTGTTAACGGAACTTTCTCAGATTTTATTCGCACAAATCACTACCCCTGCAGTTGCTGCAGACAACTTGGAGTTCTCATTCTGGAAAATTATGTTCCATGGAGGAGCTTTCGCTAAAATAGTGATGGTCACTGTATTACTATTGGGAGTGTTTTCTCTATACCTGTTTTTTGAAAGGTTTTTCTTTATCAAAAGGCTGACATCGAAAACAGATTCCAACTTCATGAACAATATCGAAGACTTCATCAAGGCTGGAAAAATAGAGGCAGCAGCAGATTACTGCAAAACCCAGAACTCTCCGGAAGGAAGAATTTTAGAAAAAGGAATTTCAAGATTAGGACGTCCCGTTTCTGATATTGTAAGTGCTATGGAATCACAGGCACAGGTAGAGGTTGCCAATATGGAAAAAAACCTGAACCTTTTGGCTGTCGTACCGAGTATCGCACCAATGCTGGGACTTCTCGGAACAGTAATCGGGATGATTATTGCTTTCTTTAATCTATCTCATGCAACAGGGTCATTCTCTCCGAAAACACTTTCAGAAGGTATTTATACCGCTTTAGGGCAGACCGCTGTAGGTTTGGCTGTAGCGATTCCTGCCAACTTCTGTTATAATATTCTACTGACAAGAATTGATAAATTTGTCCTGAAAGCCCAGAATATGTCAGGAGAATTTTTAGACCTTATCAACAAACCTTTATAAATCTTTCTTACGATGAAAATTCAAAGAAGAAATAAAGCGAATCCGGAATTCAGTTTAGCAGCGATGACAGACGTTATCCTGTTGATGCTGATTTTCTTTATGATTACCTCTTCGGCGGCCAATCAAAGTGCCATCGATGTGAATCTTCCGAAAGCCGGGGCAGTTGATGATAATATTCCCAATCCTTTAACGGTAAGCATCAAGCCGGACGGTTCATTTTTTGTAGATGATAATCCTGCCAATAAAGGAGAATTGGAGCAAATTATTGTAGATAAATTAGCCAGCCAGACCAATAAATCATTTACGATCAGAGCTGATGAAAACACATTGCATAAAGATGTTGTTTTTGTGATGGAAATTGCTGAGAAACATAAATTTAATATTGCTATTGCAACCGTTAAAGACAAATAACATATCCGGATTTCCGGAAAGAATTACGTTTTAAGATGAAAAGCTATACAGCAAACAGAAACGAAGAAAATAAAGACAGAGTAAAGAGCGCATTGCTTTCTATTCTCATCTGGGCTGCTATTCTGCTTTTTGTTTTTTTGTATAAATTAAAACCTGAACTGGATAAAGATCCTGAAGTGGTTACTACCATGCTGGTTAATTTTGGTGATAACAGAAATGGAAAGGGAATTGAAGAACCTGCCGAACAGCCGGGAAGCCTTGCCGCTGCAACTGAAGAAGTGGCACCCGAGCCTGCAGAAACTCCGGTTCCGGAAACAAAAACAGTTATAAAACCAGAACCAGTACCAACTCCGGAGCCAAAGAAAACAGAGGTTAAAGAGAAGGTTATTACAGGAAACAATTCAAAAACAACCGTTCCTAAAAAAGAGGAATCCAAAAAAGCTGAGAAAAAAGAAGCAACCAGCACAAGTGCTTCTAAAAATACTAAAAAATCCGGAGCGACCACTGCCAATTCAAAAACAGGAAATGGTGACGGAAAAGGAACCGCAGCGATAGGCAACCTGATTAAAGGCAGAGGAACTAAAGCCGGAAGCCAGGGAACCGGTGATGGTATCGGAAATGCGGGAGATCCTTTAGGCGGTGATGGAAACGGTGACAGTAAAGTAGGAATCGACAGAAAATTGGTTGGTTATATTCCGGGAACAATGGGAAGAGGCGGAGCGCAGCCCTCACACAGTTGTACGGCAAGCGGATCGATTACCATTGCTTACACCGTAGATAAAGCGGGAAATGTAGTGTCCGCAAGAAGAGCCGGCGGGATTTCGGATCCTTGTGTCTCATCCACATCTGTGGCCTGGGTTAAGAAATATGTAAAAGCAGAAAAAGCCAATACATCTTCAACCGGAACTTACAAAATTACCTTCTAAAAATACAAAAGCACTTTATTCAAGTGCTTTTTTCAATTCATTTATTCTGTTGATGACCGGAAGGGCAAAAATACCACTGGTCTGAAGATAAAGCTCGTAGAATGTCTTTGCTTTATCCTGAAAATCTTTGTTCTGATCATGTCTGCTGTTGAAATAAAATAGATTTCCAAGCATTTCATAATAATCTTTGTGATCTCTTTCCTGTCTTTCATTCACAATCGCGATCATTTCTTCCTTGGTTTTAGAAGCAACCTCTGTGAAGTTCATTTTGAAAATATCTCTCATCAACGTATCAAAATCCAGTTCTTTCTGCATTAAACTTTTTTCAGGTTTGTCGAGAATCAATTTTTCTAATGCCTGAGTTAATTGGCGGATGAGTCTTAATGTGAATTCTTTATCTGTGATCATAATGGATTTAAAGTTTTAAGTTTAATGTTTAAAGTTAATAGCATCTGCTCAACCTGCAGATTTCATTAAGCAAAGAATAAGTAAGCTAATGCAATGGCAGTGATAACGCCGACTAAATCGGCCATAAGCATGGCAATTACCGTGTATCTTGTATTCTTAACGGCTACGGCGCCAAAATATACTGCAATCACGTAGAACGTCGTATCTGAGCTTCCCTGAAGCACTGCGGCTAATTTCCCCTGGAAACTATCAGCTCCGAATGTTGTCATCGTATCTACCATCATTCCTCTGGCTCCTGAACCGGATAAAGGTTTGATCAATGCAGTTGGAAGTCCATCCACAAATCTCGGGTCCATATTGGCAATATTGGCTACCCACTTCATTCCGTCAATGATGACATCAAATACACCGGAAGTTCTTAATAACGAAATCGCAATTAACATCCCAACGAGATAAGGAATAATTTTAACACAAGTTGTAAAACCTTCTTTTGCCCCTTCAATAAAGGCATCAAAAACGTTGATCTTTTTATAAACGGCTCCTAATACAATCGCAAGGAAGATAAAGAGAATCAGACCATTGCTTAATACTTTACTGAAATCATCCAGTTCATCTTTACTCAATTGTACAAGATACAGTACCAAAAGGGCAATAATAGCCGAAATTCCGCCTACATAAGCGATTACTACCGGACGGAGAAGATTGATTTTCTGGTATAAAGAAACAATAATCATCGCAGCTAGTGTAGCGGCAAAAGTGGCAATCATACATGGCAGGAAAATATCTGTAGGGGTTTTTGATCCCATAGAGGCTCTGATGGCAATAATCGAGACCGGGATCAATGTCATCCCTCCGGCATGAAGACACAGAAACATAATCTGTGAATTGCTGGCGGTATCTTTATTGGGATTTAAGGTCTGAAGGCTTTCCATGGCTTTTAAACCAAAAGGGGTTGCTGCATTATCCAATCCCAGAAGATTGGCGCTGAAGTTCATCAGCATATGCCCGAATGCAGGGTGATTTTTAGGAATATCAGGAAATAACTTAGAGAAAAACGGCTGAATCAAACGGCTTAGAAGATTGATGCCACCTGCTTTTTCAGCAATGCTCATGAATCCCATAAATAAAGTCATGATTCCGATAAGACCAAGACAGATCTTTACGGCTGTTTCTGAAGTTCCAATAACTCCATCGGCTTCCTGAACACGATAAACATTTACATTTTGTTTTAAAGAATCAGTTTTATAATGAATTCTGCTGTCTGCAAAATCATTCTTTTTCATCAGGCTGTCTCTTACAATAGGAGAGAGGCTGCTCACAGGTTGTGATGCAATCTTCACTGTATCACCTCCTTTTCCCACCACCATATCATTGAAAATGGTTTTGTAGTTACCTGACGAAACGTATTTTATACTGGCAATGGCAATGGCAATGATAATGAAAGCCGACCAAATTCTGCTGAGAACCATCTGATTGATTTAATTGTTTAAACTTATCAAAAATACTTTAAACCACAAAAATAACTAAAGTCTTTTGTTATTCTGTTGCCAAAGAGAAATAATGATGGCTTCTAATCTTAAAGTGTATTGTTAACGCAATGCACGCAAAGGTTTTTAATGATGAAGTTTGATTTTTCGTTCGCAAAGGCGTTCGCCCTAAGCAAAGGCATTGATTTAAGTAATATTGCTGAATGAAATGCCCTTGCGGACGGAAATATGCATAAAGTTTTTAAATTTTCCTTGCGATCCTCAGCGTTTAAGATAAGATGATTTATTTACTCCTTCAGGTAAACAAGGTGTCCTTCAAAATCATCATCCAGATTTTTCAGAACCTTAGCTTCATCCATTTTTTTGATTAATGCATCTACAAAGAAGCTTTTTTCAAAAAACTGGCGGTGAATTCCCGGTAAAATTTCCATGAAATAATCCATTCCGATTTTGTTGTTATGGAGATCCATTTTGGTTTCCAAAGGCTCATTCGGGAAAAGCTCTTCATGCATATCTGTTATTCTTTTGCAGAAATCAAGTGCTTTTTTCGGAGAAGAAATTTTACAGCAGTACATCATAATGAAGCAGCACCAAAGCGCATGTCTGAATGCGTTTCCAATTCCATTGTTGGAGGCTGTATCAGGAAATTTTTTCTGTGCAATGGTAAACGCTTTTACTGTTGCATAAAAACTCAGTAAAGCGAAAAGAGGATGGGGAAGAACAAGTGATAAAAGACGGATAATCTTTTTAAAACTCATGCTTCTGATGGTATTGAAAAATATCTTAAAAGTCCTCATAAATAAAAATCTCTCCCTAATTAGAGAGAGATTGTATTGTTTTTGTTACAGATGCTATGCTTTTACAGTTAATAAATTAACTGTTTTGGCAACAGTATCCTGAATTTCAGTTCTTTTTACGATGAAATCTACAAATCCTTTTTCCTGTAAGAATTCTGATGTCTGGAATCCTTCCGGTAGATCTCTACCAATCGTTTCACGGATTACTCTTGGTCCTGCGAAACCAATCAGTGCTCCCGGTTCTGCCATGATGATATCAGCGGTCATTGCGAAAGAAGCAGTGATTCCTCCGAATGTAGGGTCGCAAAGGTAAGCGATGTATAAAAGTCCAGCTTCAGAAAGCTGAGCTAATTTAGCCTGAACTTTTGCAAGCTGCATCAAAGAGTAAGTCGCTTCCTGCATTCTTGCTCCTCCGGACTGACAGATAATCATATACGGAAGTTTGTGTGCAATACAGTAATCTACTGCTCTTCTGATCTTTTCTCCCATTACAGAACCCAAAGATCCACCGATGAAAGCAAAATCCATACATGAAACTACCATTTCAGTTCCTTTTACAGTTCCTACAGCGTTTCTGATAGAGTCTGTAAGCTTTGTTTTAGCTTTTACTTCTTTCAGACGGTCTTTATAAGACTTTGTATCTTTGAAATTTAAGATATCAATACTTTCAACATTGGCATCCAGTTCGGTAAATTTACCACCGTCAAAAAGGATGTCAAAAAATTCTGCACTTCCTATTCTTACATGAAATCCGTCTTCAGGAGAAACATAGTTATTTCTCTTTAGTTCATCATGTTCCACTACTTTTCCGGATGGAGTCTGATGCCAAAGGCCTTTGGGAACGTCTTTTTTCTCATCAGTAGAAGTGGTAATGTTTTTTGCTTTTCTTTTAAACCAGTCGAATGCCATTTTTGCTTGTATTAATGTATAAATGTAAAATGTACCAATGTAAATGCATTTCTATGAATACTTTTTTACATTGGTACAAATGTACAGTTCTTATTTTAAAGTATCTATGTTATTTAAATCTTCAAATGCTTTCACCAATCTTGCAGAGAATGTGTCCTCACCTTTTCTTACCCAAACTCTTGGGTCATAGAATTTTTTGTTAGGTTTTTCTTCTCCTTCAGGGTTTCCGATCTGAGCTCTTAAATAATCAATATTGTTTACCATATAATCTCTGATACCTTCTGTGTATGCAAACTGAAGGTCAGTATCAATGTTCATTTTGATAACTCCGTAGTCGATAGCCTCTCTGATCTCCTCTAAAGTAGATCCTGAACCTCCATGGAATACAAAGTTGATAGGTTTTGCCGCTGTTCCGAATTTTTCCTGAACATATTTCTGAGAATTGTCAAGGATTTTCGGCGTAAGAACTACGTTACCTGGTTTGTAAACTCCGTGTACGTTACCGAAAGCAGCAGCGATTGTGAAGTTATCAGAAATAGCTTTTAATTTTTCATAAGTATACGCTACATCTTCAGGCTGAGTATATAATTTTGAGTTATCAACATCTGAGTTGTCAACACCATCTTCTTCACCTCCTGTTACCCCGATTTCTACTTCAAGAGTCATCTGAAGCTTAGCCATTCTTTCGAAATATTTAGCAGAAATTTCAAGGTTTTCTTCTAAAGACTCTTCAGAAAGGTCCAACATGTGAGAAGAGTAAAGAGATTTTCCTGTTTGCTTGAAGAATTCTTCGTTAGCATCCATCAATCCGTCGATCCAGGGAAGTAATTTCTTTGCACAGTGGTCTGTGTGTAGAATTACAGTTGCTCCGTAAGCTTCTGCAAGCGTATGAATATGTTTTGCTCCAGCGATAGCTCCTAAGATCGCAGACTTCTGTCCGTCATTGCTTAATCCTTTCCCTGCATTGAAAGAAGCTCCACCATTTGAAAACTGAATAATTACAGGAGCGTTTAATTTCGCTGCAGTTTCCATCGTAGCGTTTATGTTGCTTGATCCAATTACGTTTACTGCAGGTAATGCAAATTTGTTTTCTTTAGCATACTGAAAGATATCAGTAACTAACTGACCTGTGGCAACTCCTGCCGGAAAAATTCTGCTCATGTTTTACTTTTTATTATAAATTTATTAGGTGTTTTAATTTCGTGTAAAGGTAATCATTTTTAAGAAATTACTAGTTTCTTTTATCTCTGCCCCAAAGGAGCTTCTGACGGATGGTTTCATAGAAACTCAAACTGTTGGGCTGCACCAGAAGAAGCTGGAATTTTGCCTTTTTAATGATGATTTCCTTGTCGGTTTCTATGTGTATCAATCGGGAGTCTAAAGAAAGAGAGTATTGTGGTACACGGCTTTCCACCCTGAATTTTATTTCTACTTTATCATTCACAACCAACGGCCTCACATTCAGATTGTGAGGAGCAATAGGAGTAATGACAAAATTTTCGTTATTGGGAGAAATGATAGGGCCTCCGCAGCTCAGAGAGTAGGCGGTAGAACCTGTAGGTGTTGAAATGATCACTCCGTCACCCCAGAATACATTCAAAAACTCGTCATTGATATAAGAGTCAACGGTAATCATGGAGGTTGTTTCTTTTCGGGAAACGGTAACGTCGTTTAGTGCGTAAGGAAAAACTCCCTCCAGTTTTGGAGAAACCACTTCAATTACGGAACGGCGGCTTGTTTTTACATTTCCTTTTAAGATGGAATCCAGTTCCTTAAAGGCTTCTTCTTTCGTGAAAAAAGCTAAAAATCCAAGTCTTCCTGTATTCACTCCTACCACCGGAATTTCAAGATCTTCAATAAATGTCAGAGAGTTTACAATGGTTCCGTCTCCACCAAAAGTGAAAAACAGATCCACTTCCTTATCTAGAAGATCCTGTTTGGAATTGAAAGTTTCGAATATTTTTGAAAACTGAAGTGCTTCAGCCATTTCATCATACAGAACAGATTTTACATCTCTTGCTTCAAGTTCAGAGATAAACTTACTTAAATATAGAAAAGTATCAAGATCCTTTTTCTGAGAATATATGGCTGCCTTCATGTTATATTTCTATGAATTTTTGTAAAAAACCATAACGGTCTTTAAACAGATCGGTTTTCTCATCAGAATAATATTTTTCAACGATTCTGTAGTCATACCGGTCAAAAGTAGCGTCTATCGAGGCCAGGTTTTCATTGCTGATCTTTATGGTGACCTGAACTACCTCTTCAGACATAAAGCTTATAAACCCTCCGTAGAACTTCGAATTGTTGCTTTCTACAATGTTGGTAATTTCCGTCATAGAATATTTTCTGGCCGGAGTTTCTACGGTAAGAATAGCTCCTGTTTCTGAAAATAAAGGATAACGGGAAAGGTCCTGAAAAACATCTTCACAGGTAATATACCCAAGATATTTCTCATTTTTATTAATCACCGGAATCACATTGCTGCTGAAGGTATAAAACAGACGGATACTGTCCATAATATTATTGTCCTCCAGAATGGCAAAACGTTCAATCTGGTGCTCCAGATCCTTCAGTGTTCCGCCATCTTCCTCATACAGGAAATCCATGGCAAGAGCTCCGTAGAAGTGATGGGATTTTTTGATGAAAACATGGGAATATCCAAAGTCTTCCAACATATTTCTGGCCGACTCTATAGAGTCAGAAAGGCTAAAACACGGAAAGTCTTTTGAGATATAGTCCTTGATAAACATTGTGCTAATTTATAAAAAATTAAATGAAACTTTTTCTGAAAACACGACTTTTTTTAAGATGAAACAAAAAAAGTGCCGTCAAAATTTGTTTGTAAAAAAAAATAAAGTACCTTTGTCGCCTTTCATTTTTACTTTTTATTAGATTTATTTCAAACTGCACTGTCTACTAAGGACATATGCAGTTTTTTTATTTTAATGCTTTTGCAAATTCCCACATCACAATTCCGGCGCACACACTTACATTAAGAGAATGCTTTGTTCCAAGCTGAGGAATTTCTAAAAATACATCAATATTCGGAAGTACTTCATCACTGATTCCTTCCACTTCGTTTCCTAAGATCAAAGCATATTTTTTCGATCTGTCGATCGTGAAATCAGTAATAAGCCGGCTTCCTGTAGTCTGCTCAATCCCGATAATTTCGTATCCTTTGCTTTTCAGATCAGCAATCGCGTTATTGGTATCTGCGTCATGAGACCAGTCTACACTTTCCGTGGCTCCCAATGCCGCTTTATGAATCTCCCGATGGGGCGGCTGCGGTGTAATTCCGCAAAGGATTATTTTTTCAATTAAAAACGCATCTGCCGTTCTGAAAGCTGCACCTACGTTGTGCATACTTCTGATATTATCTAAAATGATGACCAACGGAATTTTTTCAACCTTCTTAAATGTTTCTACATCTATTCTGTTAAGTTCTTCCAGTTTTAGTTTCTGTACCAATTGTATTATTTTGTTGAGATTAATTTTCCGTCTTTATAGACCTCTGTTTTTTCTATGCTTCCGTCTTCACGGTAATGAACTCTGTTGCCGTTTCTTTTATCGTTGGCAAGTTCAGTTTCACGCTGTAATTTTCCAGATGGATAAAAAACTTTCCACTTTCCGGTAGCCAGCCCGTTGTCATAATGGCCAATATCTTTTATTGATTTTCCATCTTCATGAAAGGTCTTGCTTTCACCCTGTAATTTATTGAATTTATAATTGGAAATTTCAGTTATTTTACCTGCAGGAGAATAAAAAGTGGCGGTAAGACTGTTATCATAAATATTCTTCTCCCCATTTCTGAAAACTTCCTTGGAAGTAAGAACTCCATTTTTATCAAAATACGACCATTCTTTTACTTTGTATCCTTTTTTATATTCTCCTTTCGACTGCACTTTTCCGTTATCATAATAAAAAACAGCATCGCCATCCAGTTTCCCTTTTTTCCATTCCACGGTATTTTTTACCTGGCCATTGTCATAAAATTCTTTACAGGCCCCTTCCTGTAATCCGTCTTTATATCCACAAGGTTTCTGTGCCGTGATCAGGACAGAAGTGGAAAAAAACAATAGAAACATGTACTTCATAGCTATTTTTAATTCAAAAATAGTAAAATACTTATATTTGACTCAAAAATATACTATGAAAAAATTATTCACATTATTCATATTAATATGGGGATTTATTTACCTGAGTGCACAAAATACTTATTATCCTCAAGCTTTTTTTGATAAAAAGCTCGCAAGAGACATGCTTGGATTTGGAAACTCTACCATTGAAGGAGTGGCTTCTACCAAACAAAAAAACAACTGGGGAATCAAACCGTTACTTGGAGAAAAGCATTATGCTCCCAAAGGTACGGTTGTCATGCTTTTTCCTGTTACTCCTTATTTTGAGGAATTTTATAACATGAGAAAGAAATATGAAAATAAAAAAACCACCGTATATATGTCAGAAGAGGCTTTTAAATACAGAGTGGAAGCTTTAACCGATGACCATGGGAGATTTAAATTTGAAAAACTCAAACCCGGTAAATATTATCTTGAAACCATTGTCAACTTTACGGCAACGGCAAGTTACCAGCAGCAGACAGGAACCTCAGATGCTTATAACGGCTATGGAGCCTATCTGTATTCCACTCCTATATACAGCACATTTTTCTACGGATATTCTGCTGCCAACAGGGAAAGCAAATTTGTAGAGATAAAACAGGATGGCGAACTTAAAGAAATCAAGCTTTAAAAGCTTGATTTTTTATTTTCTGATCATAATCTGCTGTACATTTTTCTCAATGTTCTGAGCTAAGGTTTCCATAGGAATATCATTTTCATCATTATTGAACGGGTCTTCAATTTCTTCTGCAATAAGCTCCAGACTCATCAAAACATAATACACAAAAACAGTAAGCGGAATCATAAAAAGCCCGATCGTAATAACGTACGCAATTGGCAGCGCAAAAACATACAGAATAATAAACTTCTTGATGAAAGAAGAATAGGAGTAAGGAATCGGAGTATTTTTGATTCTTTCACAACCTCCACATACATCCAGAAATCCTGAAAGCTGGGTATCTAAGTACAGCATTTCAACTTCAGAAACTTTTCCTTCTTTTTTTAATTGATTCAGTTTATGGCTTAACAGAATAACAATTTCACTTGGTCCATGGTTTTTCAACGAGCTTTCAATTTCAGAATAATCTTCATCCAAAGCCAGCCTTGTAGATTCCTTGGAAAGGTGTTTGGCTAAAAAGTGCGGGAAATATTTTAAATATCTGGCAATCTGCTCAGCATCCTGGCGGTTATCACCAAGAATAGTATTGATTTTTATCGCAAAGTTTCTCGTGTCATTCACCAGTTTTCCCCAAAGTTTTCGACCTTCCCACCATCTGTCATAGGCCGTATTCGTTCTGAAAACCAGCAAAAGTGAAAGCACAAAACCCAGCAAAGAATGGATCATACCTACATTGCTCACTCCAGATTTTGTGGTAAGGTGCAAATATTCAACTTCCAGATACTGAATTCCCCATGAATACAGCCCTACAAGAACCATACTCGGAAAAAGAATTTTTAAAGTATCACTTTTGTGTAAGCTGAAAAGGATTTTAATGAAATGTTTGGTATTGTAGACTCTCATAAATTCACTTATTACTACAAATATAAATTTTTCATATGAGCTCTGCCAATAAAATAAGGAAGTGTGAAGCAGGAAGAGGGAAGTTATTGAAGCCGAAGGTCTAAGTCATTTCATAAAATCTTTTTATGAAATGATGTATAGGCTTTTACAAACAAATATTAACTTCCAGCATCCATCCTCCAGCTTCCCCCGATTTTAATCTAAATTTTCTCAGGTTTCAAAAAAACACTATTTTTATTTCGCATTAAATACAAAGTACATGATCCTCGAAAACGTAGATATTGTAGATGATATCAGTAAAGAAGATTTTCAGAAAAATTATTTTAAAAAGCAGAAACCTCTTTTAATTAAGAATTTTGCCAGCCGGTGGGAAGCTTTTGACAAATGGAATCTTGCCTATATCAAAGAAAAAGCAGGAGATCAGGAAGTTCCTTTATATGATAACAAACCGGCTGATGCCGCCAAAAGTTCCGATGCTCCGGTGACTTGGATGAAAATGAAGGACTATATTGATACCATCAAAAGCAAACCTTCAGATCTGCGAATTTTTTTCTATATCATCACAGACAGGCTTCCCGAGTTACTGAAAAATTTCACCTATCCTGATCTTGGAATAAAGTTCTTTAAAAGACTGCCGACTTTATTTTTCGGTGGAAGTGAGGCTCATGTTTTAATGCATTATGATGTGGATTTAGGTGATTTTATGCATATTCATTTTGAAGGAAAGAAAAGGATTTTATTATTTGATCAGAAGCAGTCGCCCTTTTTATATAAAGTTCCTTTATCCGTTCATACCATTTACGAGGTTGATTATGAAAATCCGGATTACGAAAAGTTTCCGGCATTGAAATATGCCAAAGGATACGAAATTTTCATGGAGCATGGTGATGCCCTCTTTATTCCAGGAGCATTCTGGCACTTCAACAGATATCTTGAACCTGGGTTTTCCCTTTCTTTAAGAGCGCTTCCAAATAAGCCAAACGTTTTTGCCAATATGCTCTATCATGTTTTCATTATGAGGTATACAGATAAGCTGATGCGAAAACTTTTCAAAGCTAAATGGGTGAATTACAAGCAGAAATGGGCTTACAGAAAAAGCTCCGAAGCTTTGGAGAAATATATGAAAGCAGGAAAATAAAATGGGCTGGAAGAGGGAGGCTGGAAGTTGGAAGACTCTTGACAGCCTTGTTACAACTTAAATGCCTTTTAAAAGATGATCAGTCATTACATGACGAATAGAAACTTCCATCTCCCAGCTTCGTGCTTCCAGCTTATTTATTAATAAGGCCGAAGATGGTTGCATCTACAAATTTCCCTTTTTCAAAGAAATAATCTTTCAACGTCCCTTCTTTGCTGAAATTTAAAGAAGTCAACAGTCTTTCAGAAGAAATATTGGAAGGATCTATGAAAGCATCTACACGGTGGAGCCTCATAATTTCAAATCCATAGGTCAGAATCGGAAGAATCGCTTCTTTCATATAGGATTGCAGCCAGAATTTGGGATTGAGTTCATAACCAATTTCAGCCCGGAAATGTTCTTTGTACCAGTTGTGATACCCGCAGGTTCCAATAACTTTTCCATTCGATTTCAGTTCCAGAGCCCATCTGAAACCTTTTCCTTTTTCGAATTCACTGTTAAAATGCTGGATAATGCGCCGGGAATCATCTTCGGTTTTGAAGGTTTCCAGGTCATAATATTCCATAACTTCATCCAGAGAAAAGTATTCAAACAGGTCCTGGGTATCATTAAAAGTAAGCTGGCGCAAAATAAGCCTTTCAGTCTCTAAGACAGGAAATTCCATAGATAATGTGATTTGACAGGCGAAAAGTACGATTAATTACTGATAAAGAAAAGTCGGGAAGATTAACCCTTAAACAATTCTATTACCCTGAATTTATTTTTTTAAATTTGGGGCTCATTTTTTACTATGGCAAAAACGAAGAAGGAAACTCCATTAATGACTCAGTATAATACCATCAAGGGTAAATATCCGGATGCGCTTTTACTTTTCAGAGTGGGAGACTTTTATGAAACTTTTGGGCAGGATGCCGTGAAAACATCCCAGATTCTGGGTATTGTTCTTACCAAAAGAAATAACGGCGAAGGAAGTGTGGAGCTTGCAGGATTTCCGCATCACTCAATAGATTCTTATCTTCCCAAGCTGGTAAGAGCCGGGATGAGGGTTGCAATCTGTGATCAGCTGGAAGATCCTAAAATGGTGAAAGGGATTGTAAAACGTGGTGTTACTGAATTGGTTACGCCTGGCGTTACTTTCAATGATCAGGTTTTGAATTCCAAAAAGAACAACTTCCTTCTTTCATTACACAAGGAAAAAGAGAAGTACGGAATTGCTTTAGTGGATATCTCCACAGGAGAGTTTCTGGTAAGCGAAGGAAACCTGGAAAAGCTTTTGCACATTATCAATACTTTTGATCCGAGTGAGATTATTTTCCAGAGAAGCACCCAGATTCCGGAGCAGATCAAAAATAAAAATGCCTTTAAGCTTGAAGACTGGGCTTTCCAATATAATTTTGCCTACGAAAAATTAACAAATCACTTTAAAACCAATTCTTTAAAAGGTTTTGGAGTGGAAGGTCTTCCGCTGGCGATTACAGCAGCAGGAGCTATTTTTGCATATCTCGTAGAAGATACCCATCATAATCTGCTGGCTCATATTACGAAACTACAGATCATTCCTCAGGAAGATTATCTGATGATGGATAATTTTACCCTGAGAAACCTTGAAATTGTTTATCCAAGCAATCCTCAAGGGAAATCTCTGCTGGATATCATTGATAAAACATCTACTCCGATGGGAGGAAGATTATTGAGAAGGAGAATTATCCTTCCTTTAAAATCTGTGGATGAGATTATGAGGAGACTTTCCCTGATTGACTTCTTAAACGAAAATGATCCTCTGAAATATGAAATCTGCCAGCTTCTGAAATCAATTTCAGATCTTGACAGGTTAATGGGAAAACTGGCCGCAGAGAAAATTTCACCTAAAGAACTTGGGTATTTACGCCAAAGTTTAATTAATATCCATAAAATCAAAGCGTTATTGCATCCTCATGCAGATGTGCTGGCGTGGTTAGAGCCTTTATTTGATCTGGAAGAATTGATTAAATTCCTGCAGAATCATCTTAATGAAGAACTTCCGGTAAGTATTGCCAAAGGAAATATCATTAAAGAAGGCGTTTCTGAAGAGCTGGACCGACTGAGAAATCTTCAGAGCAAAGGACGGGGTTTCTTAGATGAAATGTGCCAGAGAGAGATTGAAAGAACAGGAATTACCAGCCTTAAAATTGATTTTAATAATGTGTTCGGATACTATATTGAAGTTCGGAACACTCACAAAGATAAAGTTCCTGATGATTGGGTAAGAAAACAGACTCTTGTAAATGCAGAAAGATACATTACCGAAGAGCTGAAGGAATATGAAAACCAGATTCTTGGTGCCGAAGAAAAAATAGGCGTTCTGGAAACATCACTGTACAGAAATGTATGTTCAGAAACAATGGTTTATATTGATCAGATCCAGGGGAATTCCAATATCATTGCCCAGCTTGATGTGGCTGCGGGGTTGTCTGAACTTGCTGTATCTGAGAGTTATACAAAGCCTGTTTTGAATGACGGTTATGCTATCGATTTAAAAGAAGCAAGACACCCGATCATTGAAAATGCACTTCCGTTAGGAGAAAAATACATCCCGAATGATATCTTCCTGGATAAAGACTCCCAGCAGATTATTATGGTAACAGGGCCTAACATGGCCGGTAAATCGGCAATTCTGCGTCAGACAGCTATTGTATGCCTTCTGGCACAGATCGGAAGTTTTGTCCCTGCAAAACATGCGGAGATCGGGATGCTGGATAAAATTTTTACAAGGGTAGGAGCTACCGATAATATTTCTGCCGGAGAATCTACTTTCATGGTGGAGATGAACGAGGCAGCCAATATTCTGAACAATATTTCAGAACGAAGCCTGATCTTATTAGATGAAATCGGCCGTGGAACTTCTACTTATGACGGAGTTTCTATTGCATGGGCGATTGCAGAATATCTTCATCAGCATCCAACGCAGGCAAAAACATTATTTGCTACGCACTATCATGAATTGAATGAGATGACCGTCAATTTCGAAAGGGTGAAAAATTTCCACGTTTCTATTCAGGAAAACAAAGGAAATATTATTTTCCTGAGAAAGCTTGTTCCGGGCGGAAGCGAACACAGTTTCGGTATCCACGTCGCAAAACTGGCCGGGATGCCTGCCAAAGTGGTAAACAGGGCCAATGAAATTCTTAAAACACTTGAAGCGAGCAGAACTCAGGAAAGTGGAAGTACTTCTGAAAGTATCAAAAGAGTGACAGAAGAAAATATGCAGCTTTCATTCTTCCAGCTCGATGATCCTGTTCTGGAGAATATTCGTGAAGAACTGACGAAAATAGATATCAATACGTTAACACCGATTGAAGCTTTAATGAAGCTGAATGCGATAAAAAAAATGATTGGAGGGTAATCCAATCATTTTTTTTAATGCTAAAAGTCTGATTAGCAGCAGTAGCCGTCATTGCCCCTCGGGCCGATAATAAGGAAGTGGCTGACTCCTCTTAGTTTGCATAAACCTTCAGCGCAGGCAGCTGCCCCTCCGTTGATTTTCTTGAGCTCAGCTTTGTTGAGTTTCCTCGTTTTCAGGTTTGAATTTTTCATATTCCTTGTTTAAATATTATAAACCTGGTTAACAACAAAATCCATCCTGCATACCGGGAACTCCGTATCGCTCTTCTCCGGTATTCGGATCTGTGCAGCTTATCACTCTTGGGCAGATTGGTCTGTTGGTCCCTCCGCTGATCTCTTTCAGCTCATTTTTACTCAATTTTCTTTTCTGATTTTTTGAATTTTTCATAATAATTTTAATTTGGTAAAAGCTAATTTACAAGTTATTTTAATAGCTGCAAAATATTGTGATTCAAATTGTTAACTTTTTGCAAAAGATTCCTCCTTCACAAAAAAAGATTGAGGCCGCACCTCAATCTTTAGTATCTAACAAAGCTTTTGCTATTAACAGCAGTATCCGTTTCTTCCTACGGGCCCGATTACATATTCACCGTCCCCTCTGTCGCAAAGTCCTTCCGGGCATACAATAGGTCCGTTACCTCCGTTAATTTCTTTCAGTTCGCTTTTTGTTAATTTTCTTTTCTGAGCGTTTGATTTTTTCATGATGATTTGATTAGGGTTGTTGTTTTATTTAATTTGTATGCATTAACAGCAGAAACCGTCTTTTCCTACAAGACCCGGTACCGGTTCGACAGAGTCAGGCAGCATGCAGAATCCGCGCAGACACCTTGGAGAAAATGCTCCTCCGTTAATTCTTTTTAATTCACTTTTTGTAAGCTTTTTGGGCTGAATGTTTTGTTTTTTCATGGTAATTTAGTTTTTGATTCAACCCAAATATACAAAACCATTCATATAATTCCATCAATTGTGATAAAATTAACATATGTGTTAATGAAAACAAAAAGAGCGCCTTAAGCGCTCCCTTGTATTATAAATGATTGTATTCGTAAGTGATCATTTCACTATTTGTTACCCCAGTTCCTGTCTTATTATAGTACGTTTTGACATTCTTTGTAGGATATCCGCTGCTATTATACTCATAAACGCATTTAAAGATTCCCCATTCCCCGCTTCCTGCTCCGTTGTTATAATTAAGAACATGATTATAACTTAGTATATTGTGTACGGACCCGTTTTCATCTTCCGTATCAATAATTTTTAAAAACCCTGTTATATTTTTAAAAGGTACATTTTTGGTATCATACACAATAGGTTGTAAAGCACCTGTTGCACTGTGAAAACCGCCTGTATTACTGGGTACTGATGCCGTTTCTGTCCAGCTGCTAAGAGAACCGTCGGCATTTAATGTTGCCGTTTTGCTGCCTGTTCTTACGGCTGAAGATCCGGTAAAGTTTGCTGTATAGGTGATTTTTACACTATTACCGGAAAGATAGTTATAATTGGTTTCTACTGTAGAAACAGTTCCGGACGTAAGGTAAGTCTCACTGTATGTTTTTTTGCTCAATCTGCTGCTTCCATCATAAACATATGTTGTTTTATAGCTGGTGCTTGAGCCCGTTGTTACCTGCTGGGTAATCAGATCTCCTGAATAGCTGAAAGAGGTCACTTCACCATTGGTAATGTTTTTAATCTGGGAAATTTTTGAGCCATTGTAAGTGTAGGTTGAGGTCTCTCCGTCAGCAACCATTTTCGTTACTAAAACCGGGCTGTTATCATTATTGTTTTGATTGTTGTTGGATGAATCTGTATCATCATTGCTGCTTGAGCAGGATGCCAAAAAGAATACTGGCAGCAGTAAATAAGCTTTTTTCATGGTTTTTAATTTAAGCCGTAAAAATATCAAAAAAATGAATCAATGGACAAATAAATTATTCTTTTATAAGAAATTGATCCAATGGTGAATTTTATTTTCGTATATTGATGATTTGTAGTTGTTTGTATTTTAAAAATGAAAAATATAGTAAAAATATTAGCCCTGTTTGTATGCTGCTCGATTTTCAAAGCCCAGCAGACGGAAGTTTCTGTTGTAAAATATGAAGATCTGGAGAAGCGTATTGAGCAGGAACATGATAAATTGCTTGTTGTGAACTTCTGGTCTACAACCTGCGGTCCATGTGTAAAAGAGCTGCCTCACTTTATGGAAGTAAATACTAAATATGCAGGTAATCAGATGTATAAGATGATTCTGGTTTCATTAGACAGGCTGGCTGATAAAGAAAGAGTAATAAAATTCATTAAAAATAAAAACCTTACTGCAGAAGTACTTCTGTTGGATGATATCAAAAGAATGAATACCTGGATTCCAAGGTTTGAAAAAGACTGGGACGGGAATATTCCGGTAACGCTGTTCTATAAAAACGGATCAAAAATCTATTTCAATGACGGTGAAATGAGCAAAGAAGATCTCGAAAAAACAATTAAAGAAAACCTGTAATAAATAATCGATTATGAAAAACCTGAAAATTGTAATGACCGCATTTGTCGTTGGGCTGGGATTACTGAACTTTACAACGAAAGATGATCATAAGACTACAGATAAGAGCGTGAATGTTTCATCTGTAAAAGGCTACGAAATAGGGGATGAAGCCACTGATTTTAAGCTTAAAAATATTGACGGGAAAATGGTTTCGTTAAGTGATTTCAAAAGCGCAAAGGGATTCATTGTAGTATTTACCTGCAATCATTGCCCGTACGCAAAGAAATATGAAGACAGGATTGTTGAGTTGGACAAAAAGTATAAAGCTCTGGGATATCCGGTCATTGCCATCAATCCGAATGATCCCAACGTACAGCCGGAAGACGGTTATCAGCAGATGATTGAAAGAGCAAAGCAGAAAGGATTTACTTTTCCCTATCTGGTAGATGAAGGGCAAAAAATTTACCCGCAGTACGGAGCAACAAAAACCCCCCATGTTTTTGTACTGAAGAAAGAAAACGGAAAGAATATCGTAAAATACATTGGTGCTATCGACAATAATTATGATAACCCGAATGATGTATCAGAATACTATGCACAGGATGCCGTCAATGCTTTGATCAAAGGAGAACCGATAAAAACAGTGAAAACTGTAGCCATCGGATGTACAATCAAAGTAAAGAAATAATATATTTGTCTGTATAAAAAATCGGTGTTCCTTAAACACCGATTTTTTATGGCTAATCCCAATTTGAAATGAAAATCCAATTCAGTCTGAAATATTTTCTTTTGACCCTCTTTCTCTTTCTTGTGGAAGTGCTGATTGCCACCAAGCTCAGTGATATTTTCTTTGTGAGAGCTTATCTTGGAGATGTTATTGTGGTCATGCTTCTTTATACTTTTGTAAAGAGTTTTATAAAAGTAAATGATCAGAAACTGATTTTTGGAATTCTGATTTTTTCATTGATGGTAGAATTTGCACAATATTTCAATATTGCAGAAAAATTAGGCTTCCATCCTGGAAGCCTGATGTATATTGTCATTGGAAACTCTTTTTCCTGGATTGATAACCTTTGCTATGCCATAGGCTGCCTCATTCTCTATATTTTCGTAAAAATGACAAACAATGATGGCTTAACCTCAACCCCTAATCCCTGATTCCTAAAACCTATTCTCTATCTCCCAAAACTATCATATTTATCCTCTGCATATTTGGTAAATCGGTTCAGTAAAGCCACATTTTCTTTTTCCAGAGGAGAAAGATCATTGTCCACATTATTAAAAACAGGGATATACCAATCTGTCTGCTCAAAGAAATTTCTGTAGGTTTCTTTTTTGAAAGAGTAACCATGTCTTGCAAATACAGAGTTTTTGATGATCTCGAGATCCAGTTTTCTTAAATTTTTAAGATCTTTTTCTGTGAGTTTCTGCTTGGATGCATTCAGCCTGAAAATTGCTTCAGAGGCTATACGGTTTTTAGAGGTTTTATAGCTTTCTGTTTTTCCGGTTTCCTCATCGGTATATTTTTCGGTAAACTCTTTCGGGTTTGACCAGTCTACGAGGTCAGAATCCTTATCCAGCATGAAATTTGGGTTGTAAACAAATTCTTTTTTGGTCAGTTTAAGTGTTTTTGAAGGTGCTTTAACACTTGTTTTATCAAAAGCATTCCACTTTCCGGTTAAGCTGTCACCTTTTAATTTTACCTCAAACCTTCCGTCTGTTTTGTCATTGCCGGGTTCATCCAGTACAAAAGATGCCGTGGATTCATTGAAAACACCTCTGAACGGGCGCTGATTCCCATTTACAATACTTTGTCCGTAAACACTGTCTTTGGTGATTCTGTTGATCTTTAAAGAAATTCTTTTGTAGTTGCTGACATCATATTCTGAGCCGTCTGTTGGGTCAACAACCTTTTCCATGCCGGCAAATTCACCGGTATAAATTCCGTAATATTCTTTGTGAACCTCGGGGATTATCACAGAGTCTTTCTTTGCAGTCAGAGAATCTTTTCCTGATTCAGTAGTCTTTCCCTCTTTTTTGCAGCTTAACAGAGAAACTGTAAGCAGGGAAATCAATGTGTAATTTAGAGTTTTCATATAAGTTTTTTTGTGATTAAATATTCAATAATAAGGATGTTGGGAATCCAGCCCAGCCATGCAATGATCTGATAAACATCCATAGGATTGGGATGAAATAAATATACAATAATTACCTTCCACATTCTCAGGGTAACAGCAGATAACGTAAAAGCAAAACTCCGCCACATCCACTGTTTGTGCTCTTTAAACCTTTTCTTTCTGGCTAATTGATACGCTTTCAATGTTAAAAACCACCATAAAAATCCTAAAATAACAAAAGAAATTTTTGAAAGAAGTCCTCCGTTGGCAAAAATTCCCATGTAAATTCCTGAAGGTGCTGCAAAGATCAGAATGAGAAAAATATAAACTTTTCCCATATTCCTGTGGAAATTTTTGAATCCAAAATTCTTTCTGAGCATGGCAAGAAAACCAGAAAGAAGCACAAAAATGCTCGTGTAAACATGAGTATAGAAAAAAGAAAGATATTCCGGTCTTTCCGATACTTCTGTCTGTTTAATCATCAGAAAGCTGACTTCAGGATTATAAGGAATATATTCTAATGTAATCTTAAGCATCAGCCAAAAGAAATACCCGAACCCTAAAACTAAAAGGGTTTTAAAAAAGATAGATGTATTTCTTTTAGCAGAAAGCATTCTGATTATTCAAAATTAATAACGAAAGGAAGATTAAACCAAATCATTACAGTATTCCCCTTATATTCTCCGGGTTTCCATTGGGTTTTCATTGATTTCATCACTCTTTCTACTTCATGATTAAGGGATTCATTGTCTCCGGTTACGATAATCGTTTCAATATAACCTTTAGCATTGACAGAAAACCTTGCTTGTGAACTTGTTCTTCCTTTGGCTCCTTTTATTCGGTTCGTATTTATTTTTTGAGATACCTCACGCATAAATGCTGAAAGTCCTCCGGGATATTCTGCCTGCTTACTTTGTTCAGGAATAAACTTATCTCTGGAATGATCTTCTGTGGGTGGTGTTTTGGTTTTCTGCGTTTGTGAGAAGGCGAACCCAAATCCAAGACACAAAATGAATGCTAGTGTTTTTTTCATGATTAATATTATCGTATTCAGGTTATTTATTTTCAAAGAAATCAATGACTAATTCATTGAATAATTCCGGTTTTTCTTCGGGAACATAATGATTGGCATTGGGGATAATAGCTAATTGTCCTTTTGGGATAGATTCTGCGATTTTTACCGTATGTTCTGTTTTTATAAGATCATTATCACCAGCAATGATTAATGATGGGCACTGAATTTTACTCAGGTCTTCATACTTCCATTGGGGATACTTCAAATCCAGATTCAGAAGATCAATAAAGATATCATTTTTGTGGTCTTTATTGTCTTTAGTAAGGCTTACAAGCATTTCTTTCATGGATTTTAAATCATGATCTTTCACTCCTTCCGGAAAAATATTGGCTCCTGAACAGGCAATTTTGTCTACCATTTCGGGGTATTTCATGGCCATAGACAGTGCGAGAATTCCTCCGTCACTCCAGCCCAGAATCTTTGTTTTTTTGATGTTCAGCTTCTCTAAAAACTGTTTAATATCCTCTGTCTGAATATCAAAAGTAAGCTCTTTCGTTTTGTCATAAGTAGATCTTCCTCTTTCACGGCAATCGACAATGATCACTTTATATTTTTTAGCAAAGGTGTCTTTTTGATTCATAAAAGCACTGATAGATTGGCCATTACCATGAAGCATAAGTACAGGTTCTCCCTCTCCATAGGTTTCATAATATAATTTGATACCGTTAACATCCATAAATTTTCCTTCCGACATTGTTCCGATAATGCCACGACCTTTGATCAACAAAGACTTGCTGCCACTGAATGGTTGATAATCCGAAGCTTCAATGGTAAAATGTTTTACGTGCTTTATGTTCTGAGAATAGATTCCTTCAAACCAGCCGCCGGATGTGAGATCTTTCTCAAAGCCTGAGTTTTCCAAAGGGATTTCAATCCACTTTTTTGACTTTCCATCATTGACTTCCAACTTAAAATCGTCAAAATAAAAATCGCCGTTGTTTTGTGCAAAAGCTCCGATAGTCATGGTCTTCGCAGATGGATTGATGGTTCCTTTTATTTCGTAGGTTTTCCATTCACGGGTTACCTGGATTCCATAATATTGATTTTCAAAGAAACTTGTAGAGTTATCTTTATTATTTATTCTGCACCATAATCCACAATTGGAGCCATTATCCTCATTATCTTTTCTGATTTTTGCCGTTATACGGAAGTTCCAATTCTGTTTATGCTCTATATTGACAACTTGTGTGAATGATGTCCAGTCAGAGACGATTGTTTTTTCCTGGCTGTATCCTAAAAAGAACCAGAGTAAAAGAAAGAAACCGAAATTTTTTTTCATGTATTTAGTTTTTATTAAAAGTAATAATTTTTTATAAGCTGTTGAGATCCTGTGCAATCAGCCATCCTTCACTCCAGCATGCCTGGAAATTGAATCCTCCGGTCACGGCATCTATATTCAAAACCTCTCCGGCGATATAGAAATTGGGAAGTAATTTTGAAGACATGTTTTTGAAGTTAATTTCCTTTAAATCAACGCCTCCGGCCGTTACGAACTCATCCTTAAATGTTGATTTTCCGGTTACCTGAAACTTTTTTTGGCAAAGATTTTCCAGTATTTTATGGATTTCTTTTCCGGAAATATTAGCTACCTGTTTGTTGAGATCAACCTTTGAGATCTCTAAAATTTTCTGCCAGAACCGGTTGGTAATATCAAAGATCTTTGATTGTCCGATGGTTTTTTTTGGGTTGCTTTGCTTGAAATTCTGGAACATTTCTTCCGCTTCATCTATTTCAATAGAAACGAAATTCACTTCAATTTCAAAGTTATATTTCAACTTTGCCAGGCTTATCGCTTCCCATGCAGAAATTTTCAGAACAGCAGGCCCGGAAAGCCCCCAATGAGTAATAAGCAAAGGTCCGCTTTCTTCAGTTTTCAGCTTAGGAATAGAAATTCCTGCATTTTCAAAGCTTGTTCCCGGAAGGTCTTTCAGCAATTCATCTTTAATATTGAAGGTAAAAAGTGAAGGGACAAGGTCTACAATCTTATGGCCCAGATTTTCTAAAATTTTCAACGATTTTGGCGAACTTCCGGTTGTATAAACAATATAATCGGCTTCAAAATCACCTGAATTGGTTTTCACTATATATTTTTCGTCCTGTTTTTCAATCTCTTTTACCGTACATCTTGTCTGCACAGTGACATTTTTCTTTTGAGTTTCATTCAGGAAAGTATTGATGATAGTCTGGGAAGAATTGCTTTCCGGAAAAGTTCTGCTATCATTTTCAATTTTTAACGGAACATTACGCTGGTCAAACCATTCCATGGTATCACCAGGCTGAAATTTAGTAAAGACACTTAGCAATTCTTTATTTCCACGGGGATAAAACTGAACCAGTTCTCTGGGATCAAAGCATGCGTGCGTCACATTACAGCGTCCGCCTCCGGAAATTTTAACTTTCTGAAGGACATCTGAGTTCTGTTCTAAAATCGTAATTGTATATTTCTTTTCGTCAAGATTAGATGCGCAGAAAAAGCCTGCAGCACCGCCTCCGATAATAATGATCTGTTTCATGTATGGGTAATCCTATGCGGAAGATTATTTTTTCAAAAGTACAATTTTTATAAACCATCTTATTTGAGTATTTTTGAAGATTATAATTTTAATTATATCAAAAACGATTTTCATATGATTTTCTACCATAAATTTGAAGTAAGATGGAGCGATCTTGATGCCAACAAGCACCTTGCCAATTCATCATATGTACAATATTGTGCACAGGCCAGAATGGCTTTTATGACTAAAGAAAAAATGGGGGTTACCCAGCTGAGCAGATGGGGAATCGGCCCGGTGATCCTGCATGAAAGATATTCTTTCTTCAAAGAGATCTATGCTGATCAGACGGTAATCGTAAGTGTGGAAATAGACGGATGTGCAGAAGATTCTTCCATCTACCGTTTCGTACACAAATTCTATACACCTGACGGAATGCACTGTGCCACGGCAGAAGCTACAGGCGTATGGATTGATATGATGCTTAGAAAAATGACCACACCACCGGATGATGTAGTGGAAGCAATGAATAAGTATAAGACCGCGGACACTGTTGTATTATCGAAAGAAGACTTCAAAAAGTTTCCTTTCCACCCGCACAATATTGACCCGGCAGAACTTACCCAATAATTCAAAGTTTAAAATTCAAGGTTTAATGTTTAAAGTTTGAGAAGCAATTTTTACATCATTCATACTTTTTACATTGGACATTAATACAAAAAATCATGTTTGAAGATAAATCACAGGAGCTGACGCCCATTTCAAAATTAGGAGAATTTGGTCTTATTAAACATTTGACAGAGTATTTTCCGTTATCCAATGAATCTTCAGAACTTGGAGTAGGAGATGATGCGGCGGTCATTAATCCGGGCAGCAAAAAAGTAGTTCTAACAACAGATGTATTGGCGGAAGGAGTTCATTTTAACCTGGGTTATGTTCCTTTAAAGCATTTAGGATATAAAGCGGTGGTCGTGAACCTAAGTGATATTGCTGCGATGAATGCGACACCTACACAGATATTGGTTTCCCTTGCGGTATCCAACCGTTTTCCTGTGGAAGCTTTAGAAGAAATCTATTCCGGAATTCAGGCTGCTTGCGGAAGGTACAAAGTTGATCTGGTTGGAGGTGATACAACAAGCTCCAATTCAGGGCTGGTGATGAGCATTACGGCTGTAGGAATTGAAAATGAAGAAAACATCGTAAAAAGAAGCGGTGCAAAACCAAATGATCTTCTTGTTGTAACAGGAGATTTAGGTGGAGCCTATATGGGGCTACAGATTCTGGAAAGAGAACATGCGGTTTACCTTGCTGACCCCAATATGCAGCCTGAAATGGAAGGCTATGATTATATCCTTGAAAGACAGCTGAAGCCTGAAGCAAGAACAGACGTTAAAAAGATCCTGGAAGAACTGGATATTAAACCAACTTCTATGATTGATATTTCAGATGGTCTGGCTTCCGAAATCCTTCACCTTTCAGACCAGTCAAAGGTAGGTTTCAGATTGTATGAGGAAAAAATTCCGTTGGATAATCTTACCATCTCTACGGCAGATGAAATGAATTTAAACCCGGTAATGACTGCTTTAAGCGGTGGTGAAGATTATGAACTTCTGTTTACGATTTCACCGAATGATTTTGATAAAATTAAAAACCACCCGGATTTTACCATTATAGGACATGCCGTAGAAAAAGAAGATGGAAACTTTATGGTAGCTAGAGGATCAAACCAGCTGGTAGCGCTCACCGCTCAGGGATGGGATGCTTTTTTAAACCAATAAAATGTATACTTTTACAGTACTACCATGTTTAGTAATTATAACGTTTGTAATAGTTACTTTATATAAACATTACATAAAAAAACAAAATCAGAACTTGAAAGAGTCTTTCGTTTTTGTCTTATTTTTTGTGAGCATCTGGACCTTAATTTATTATTTTGTTTTCAGCTGAATGAAAGGTAGGCTGGAAAAGCATATCAATAAAACCGAAAAATTATATTTAATTTTAAATATTGTAAGAGAACCGCAGCACTTTTTTTGCTGTGGTTTTTGTTTCCAGTTAATTATTTTACACCATAGTGATGATTACACCTGAAAAAGAAATTCCCACTCACCATCTCACCTCTGAAGAGTTTCAGATGAGTACACTAAGCGCAGCGGGCCCGGAGAATTTTCATGATGTTCACCGGCATAACTTTTTTGAAATCATCTGGTTCAGGGAGGTGTACGAAAACAGCCGTTTAGAGCTGGACTTTGAAAGCTATCAGCTTCAGAACAATCAGATCTGCATTATTGCACCCGGGCAGGCATTCAATATGAAACTGGAAGGAGAGGAAGGGTATGCAATGGCGATAAGCAGGGAAATTTTCAACGAAGTATGTGATATAGAATCAGTACTTAACGGAGGTGAGCTTCCCTTTTTTTTACATCCAAAAAATGAAAAAACCTGCAGTACAATCATATCTCTGATGGAGCAGGAGTATACAACAACATCAAGAACAGCGCTTTTAAAGGCTTATCTGAAAGCATTCTGTATCATCATCGGGGAACAGATTATCCCTCAGGAGCCTTTATTGAATGACCGCCAGCGTATTCAGGAGCTGGTGGGACTTATTGACAAACATTATATCGTGCATAAAGAGACTGGTTTCTATGCCGATCAGTTAAAGATAAGTACCCATCATCTTAATGATATTGTGCGCCATCTGAGAGGAACGACTGTAAAAAAGATGATTTCTCAGCGTCTTGTCCTCGAGGCGAAAAGAGAGCTTAGCTTCGGAGCGCTCACGGTGAAGGAAATTGCTTTTAAACTAGGATTTAACGATGCTTCATATTTTTCAAGGTTTTTCAAGAAACATACGGGGCAAAATCCCGACAATTTTAAGAATAATGAAAAAGGGTAATCCTCAATATTTACTACAATAATAGAGTAAAACTGATATTTTTCATTTGTTATTCTATTTAAATCTTCAGTTTGTCCTATACTTCCTTCAGTTCTTTTATTGAAAAACGATGCTTTTTACAGCAATTTTGCAGCTGAAAAAATCGCCTGCGAAGGCTTATTGTTATTTATGAAGAAGAATTTAAGTATTGTAGTGTTTATTCTTGCACTGCTCAACACACTGGAGTCGTTAAGTATAGATCTTTATCTTCCCGCTTTCCCAAGTATGGCCGAAATCTTTAAAACGGATATCGGGCATATTCAGATCTCTATTTCGGTATTCTTTGCCGGATTTGCCTTCGGGCAGCTTTTGTGGGGACCTTTATCTGATAAAAAAGGGCGTAAACCAATGCTGTATTGCGGGCTTTTGCTTTTTATTATCGGAGCTACAGCCATCTATTCTACATCGGATATTTATGTATTATGGGCGATGCGTTTTCTGCAGGCATTTGGTGGAAGTGCCGGGATTGTGATCGGAAGGGCTATTATCATTGATCTCTATGATAAGCATAAAGCAGTTACTATCTTTTCACAGCAGTCGCAGATCAGTGGAATAGCACCGATTGTGGCACCGCTGTTGGGAAGTGTATTCCTTAAATTCTGGGGCTGGAACAGTTCTTTTGCCTTTTTATGCATCATGGGACTGATCACATTTTTCATGGTCTACAAGTATGTGCCTGAAACTAATACCAGAATCCATCTTTCTGATGATGAAATACCGGATGAAAAAGGATTAAAAGATCAGTTGAAAATGATCATCTCCAACAGGGATTTTATCAACAGTACGATGGTAGGAAGTATTGCTTTTGCCTCTTTGATTATTTACATCTCCAATGCCCCGTTTTTATTCATGGAGATCCATGGGTTTTCGAGCAGCACATTCAGCTTTATTTTTGCTTTTAATTCTTTAGCATTGATAACGGCAGCTTATATTACACCCAAACTGATCAAAAGAATAAGCAATTCCACCCTTTTGTTTGCTGCTACCATTGTTTTACTGGTAGTATGTACTCTTCATATTTTTATTGCGGCTGAAAACCTTTCTGTAGCATTGGAAATCGCAATGTTGTACCTGTCATTGCTGGCTATTGGTATTTTATTTCCCATCACATCTGCCCATGCCCTGTCACCATTCAAAGAGGGAAGAGGAACAGCTGCTGCATTACTTGGTTTTATGCAGCTGATGGTTACATTTTTAATGTCAGCTTTACTTGGCTTTTTGGAAGCGGATTCTATTATTCCAATGGTGGTAACACGTTCTGCAATGGCGTTGATTGCCGTATGGTTTGGGTATCGCATTTTTAAGACTCAAAAAGTGACTGCAGCATTGGTTGCCCAACCTGGAAATTAATCCTCGTATTTGATCCTGTTGTCATACAATCCAGACACTTAATCAAGTAATTTTTGTAAAAAATGGTCAAAGGGTTCTCTTTGCATAAAATTTAAAATATGAAAAGAACCCTTTCGACAGCTTTATGCTGTATATTGCCATTAGGATACTGGGTAAATGCACAGTCCGGGCTCTCTGCAGAGCTTAAAACCGAATACATTCCTGCGTCCAATTACATCCGTCCGGAAGACAGTACAAAGACCAATTCCAAAAGTGATTTTAAAAGAGTAGATCTGAATCTAAGCATTCCTTTATCTGTAAAAAAAGATACTGATGGAAAAGTAAGAGCATGGTCTATGCTGCTGAGCGGATCGTATGCAAAGATGAATCACAAAAATTATGAAACAGCATTATTTCCGGATCAGATGCTGAACGCACAGGTCGGCATACAGCATATGAGACCTATAGGTAAAAAGTGGAGTATGATGATGACGGCATCCGTAGGAGTGTATACAGACCTTGAGAAAATAGATTTCGATGATGTACTGGGGCAGGGTGGAATTTTATTTATCAGGCATTTTAATCCTAACCTTTCGTTAGGAGCCGGGCCGGTGCTAACTACTGCTTTTGGTGTCCCTATGATTTTACCATGGATTTATTTCGACTGGAAAACCAACGGAAAGATTAAATTCAAGATCAACTTCCCGGAAGGAATGGAAGCCGGATATCTTTTCTCGGATAAATTTGCTTTAAAAGCTGTTGTGGAACTGAACGGAATGACGGCAGAGAGAAATATAAACGGAAAATCGATGTTGTTAGGGTATCAGCAGATCACCGCAGGGCTCAGGCCGGAATTAAAAATCAATGACAGGCTCACCGTACGTCTCACGGGAGGAACAGCGATATTGAGAAGCTTTAGTGAAAATGACCGGAAAATCAGCAGCATTTTCAGAGACAAAAAAATAGCCGATCCAAGATTTTCGAGCACATTTTACGCTGCAGTATCATTACGCTGGAATCTGCCTTAAAAAAAGCCGGAAACGGGGAATGTAATAATTCCGGTTTCCGGCTTCTTTCAGTTACTTGCTGATTAATTTCTTGTAAACCACTTGGTTAAGCAATTCTTCTTTGCGGGTCCGGGAGATGGGAAGCTCAATTTTATTAATAAAAAGACGTCCTCCGGAAATCATATCAATATGGGTAATATTGATGAGGTATGATTTATGAATCCTGAAAAAATGATCCGAAGGAAGTGATTCTTCAATCGCTTTCATCGTCTGATGGATAATCAACGATTTATCTTTAAAATGAAGCCTGGTATAATTCTGCATACTCTCAATGTACAGAATATCAACCCAGGAAACTTTAATGAAAGTATCAGACTGTCTCACATACAGAAAAGGATCATCCAATGAAGTGTTTTTTTTCAGCTTTTCACTGATAATAAATTGCTGCTGAGCCTTATTTACCGCCTGGTAAAACCGGTTGAAGGCAATGGGTTTTAACAGATAATCAACCACCTGCAGCCGAAATCCTTCCAGCGCATATTCGGAATAAGCGGTAGTGAGAATACATAAAGGAGGATTTTCAAGCTGTTCCAGAAATTCAAGGCCCGTAAGATAAGGCATATTGATATCAAGGAAAAGAAGGTCTATTTCACTCTCCTTTACCTTTGCGTCGGCTTCCAATGCTGTTGCGCATGTTCCTTCAACCGATAAAAAATCAATCTGACCGGCCAGTTCTTTAAGATGGAATCTCGCCAGAGGCTCATCATCAATAATAAGACATTTCATTTTAGGAATATTAGAGCTCATAACTGTCAGATAATGTTAGTATTAATGTTATTCTAAAGATGTGATTATCGGATTCGATTTTCAGATCATAAGAGTCCGGATATTGTAATTTTAAACGTTTTTTTACATTTTGAAGACCGATTCCGCCCGTTCCGTCCTTCTTTTTATAGGTTGCCATATCCGAATAGGAGTTTTCGACATAAAAATACAGACTGTTATTCTTTTCTTTACAGGAGATTTTCACATAACCTTTATGTCCCGGAAGCCTGCAAACGTATTTAAATGCATTTTCTATGAAAGGTACCAAAAGTAGTGGAGCAATAGAAGCTTTTCTGTTATTGATCTGCCATTGGGCTTTTACGTCCAGCTCGTTTCCCCACCTCAGTTTTTCTACCTCAACAAGGTTTTGGAGATACTCAATCTCTTTATCCAAAGGAACCAGTGGCTGATTGCAATGATACAGCTGGTACCGTAGAATATCCGAAAATTTCATCAGTAAAAAATCGGCAAGCTGGGTATCCGTTTTCATCAGGATATGAATATGATTCAGGATATTAAATACCACATGCGGGTTGATCTGATCCTGCAGAAGCTTGAGCTGGTTTTCCAGATGAGCCTGCTGAAGGAGAATATGATCACGCTCTATTCTTCCATGTTCATTATAAAATTTTACACCACACGCTGCTCCGTTGATCAGAAAAGAGGCAGGCAGGGACATATAAAAGCCTTTCCACAAAAAGGGTAAATGATCTCTGAAGTTGTCCGGAAGCTCATCTTTGGGTTCCACTTCAAGATAGGTGAATATAACAGAGAAAACCAGACTAAGCATGAAAATTACCATGACCAGCTGTATCAGGAACAGTTTCATTTTCTTTTCCCGAAGTGCTTTAGGAAGAAGCTTATTGGTTAAAAAGTGAGTAAATGTAAACGAGAATGCCGCAATGATCGCAGCCTGGGTCATCGCAAGGTAACTTTCTGTTGTACTCTGGAAATTAAACCACAATACAATCGCTAATACAAGCCAGAAAATAAAAGTAAATATGTATTCTTTTACAATAAAAGATTTTGTCATGGAATTGGAAATAGGTTGATAAAAAAATTAGAAACTGCAGGGAAAACAGTTTCTAATGGTAAAGATAATTTAAGTTTTTTAGAACAGGAAATAACCTATCCCAAGGGAGAAACTGTGGGGTTTGGACTTAAATTCTTTACTGATGCTTGTAAGGCCGGTTTCATATCTCAAATCTACCGTGAAGTTCTTATAATCTAATCCTACACCTCCCGTAATGCCAATATTGGATTTGTCAAACTTTTTAAATCCTTCATGAAGGGCCTGAGACGCAGACACTTTATTGTTGAAAGCATAGCTGTAAACGCCTCCGGCAAATACTCTCACATTAAAGTCATCTGCTTTGATCAGTTTATATCCTACTACCACTGGAATATCAATAGCGTTCCATGAAAGTTTTGAAGAGCTTCCGTCTTGGGACTGGTATGATGTTTTTCTTTTGTTGAACAGAGCTTCTCCCTGCACATACAGTTTTCCGATATCCACTCTTGTCATTACACCTGCCTGATAACCGAATCCGTATTTCCCTTCTAAAGAAGATTCCGTGGAGGTTTTTGTAAAGTTTGCCCCTCCCTTTACCCCAATGTGAAAAGCCGGAGTCTGCTGTGCTTTAGTTTCCATACTGCAAAAAATACATAATAGCAATGCACTTAAAGCGAAAAATTGCTGCTTCATAATTTTATTATTGTTAAAAATCTGATGCAAAACAACAACGATGAAGGATGGAATTAAATTTTATTTGATGAATGGCAGAGATGCTTTGACAAGGATCTGTTTTAAGGTGAAAAATAAAACCGGAAGCAGTAATGTTCCCGGTTTCTTATCGTTTAATAAGGCTGTTCTTCACAAATAGAAGGAGGAATGCATCCGCCAGTGCCTCCACCACCAGGATTTCCACCACCGCCAACAGCGATGCATTGCCCCGGTGTTCCGTCTTCATACATTTCACAGGCTTTTCCCCATGCACACTCACAGTCACTCTGACAGTTATAGGAATCTCCGCCCATATGGCACTCATTTCCTCCGCTGCCCAGAATGGCAGATAAATCTTTTCTCAAAAGTTTTTTCATTGTTTTCATGATAATTGGTTTTAATGTTATTGTTTACAATTGTAGTTGACTGTAAATATAATAAAATTGACTTAATGTGTTGTAAATGAATTTCATGTGGAACATTAATAAAGAAAAGCCACTGTAAAAGTGGCTTTCTTATGTTGATTAGTAAAGATATCTTAAAAACTGAACTCCTTCTGATACAGCATACGTTCTTTTTTGAAAAGAGGAATAGTTCCTTCATATCGTAAAGGAGCAATTCCAAAACCATAGAACATATCAGCCTGAATTTTACCTTTCACAGAAATCACACCTTTTCTTTGAGGAACAAATGTTAATCCTAAAGACGAAAGGGCAGAAGCTCTTCCTTTCAGCCCTGAATTGGCAATAGGAATGGTAAGGAACATTAATCCTACAGCTCCTTTTGCTTCCAAACCAGCTTCAGTAGATAAGTTTCCTTCTGCGCTTGTAATGGCAGGGTCAGATTTTTTTTGAAGGTTGATATTAATTTCCGGGGTTTTGCTTACCAAGAAGTTGGCGTCTCCTTCAAGATCCAAAAGCTGGGCCTGTACTTTTCCTGTAGCCTGTATTCCCAGGAAAGGACCTGCAGAAAGAGTAGGGCTTAAGACCAGTCCTGTAGGGCCTAATACAATTGGAACAATAGGAATATTCAGGTAGTCTGTGGTACTGGCTGTATAGCCCACGCTTCCTACAATGGTTGCGGAGCTCTGAAGCTTGATGTCATCCATGATGAGATTAACATAGAAGTTGGACAAATGGCCCCATGAGAAGGTGATATTATAATCAATTTTGGGTGTAAAACCTCCCTGTACATTAACACTGGATGTTCCTGCTGAAGTCAAAGGAAACGAAAAGGTTTTATTAAAATTATAACGGTTGAATGTAATTAATTTCTGATTTTGAAGGTTTTTAGCTTCAATAGAAAGTATTCTTTGATTGATCTGTTCTGAAACCATTCCTTCTACTGGAACGTAATTAACCATTTTTCCATCAATATTGACAGGAGCTTTGCCAGATGGATCATACACGCCGCTCAGAGTTCCGCTGTAGATAAATTCTTCAAGCTTTGCACTGGAAGTCTGTACGGTGAATTGGTTATTCAGTTTTGAAACAGAATTTACTTTTGAAAGAATGGTATTCACCTGATCACCTTCTATCTTAGTCCCAACAATAACAGTTCCTACAGAAATGCTATCTGTTTGTGGAGTTGGACGGTTAAATGTAATTTCTCCGTTATTATGAGCAGAAATTGCATTCACTGATTCATCATTCAGAATAATAACATTTTTCTGTAAAATCAGATTTCCCAACGTTTTCATTTGGGCAGTCTCTGCAGGTTTTTCAGCAGGCAGATCGGCAGGATCATCCTGAGAACAAGACGTTAAAAGAAACAAACAGAAAATAGATACAAGGAAAGAAAAACAAAAATTTCTGTTGATTTTGAAAGGGTTGGATTTCATTTTCATATAAAGTGATTTTAAGTTTTAATCAAAATTAGGTGAATTATTTAAAACTTACAAAAGAATTGTGTTAAATTAATATCAACAACATAATGATCTTTAATTATGTTTTTATTATATGAAAAATAAAAAACCCGCTATGATGATAGCGGGTTCTGTATATTATTTTTTAAAGGACATTGTTAAAGGAACAGAAACATTTGAGGAGACTGGTTTCCCTTTGTCTTCTGCCGGTTTCCATTTGCCTTTATCTTTAATCCGGTAAAAAGCGGCTTCGATGAATGCGTTTACATCTTCATTATTTCCTTTTACATTGGGATTGAGGGCGTTCCCTTTGGAATCTACAACAAAACTTATTGTTGCTTTGTAGGTTTCCGAAGAAAAGTTCAAAAAGTCAAGATCTACAGCTTCATATAAAAGCTTTTGAAAAGCGGCCTTACCTTTATCATATTCTGCGTCCTTACTCACTTTTGTTTTTACAGGAGGGTTTGCCGAGATCATTTTCTGATCCTCAAGAGAAGCTTTATCCAAAGCGGTCTTGTAAGCTGTTATTTTATCCTCTGTCAAAAGCCATTCTTTCTTGGTTCTTAAATCATTAGGCTTAGGATATTTATTATACAGAGCCGTTTTCTTTCTTTCATAGCGTGAGTCTGCCCTCTGAAATTCAGAAATCTGGGCACTACTGAAAATAAAAGTGAAAATGAATGCTGATGCTAAGACCTTTTTCATGATGTATTAAGCTTTTACAATGTTAATAATGACTTCAGTTGCTTTTTCCATGCTTTCCAAAGCGACATACTCGTATGGTCCGTGGAAGTTGATTCCTCCCGCGAAGATATTCGGGCAGGGAAGTCCCATATAGGAAAGCTGTGCGCCGTCTGTACCTCCTCTGATTGCCTTGATTTTAGGCTCAATACCTGCTTCAGTCATTGCTTTTGCAGCAAGGTCTACAATATGCATTTTACCTTCAAACTGCTGCTTCATGTTTCTGTACTGCTCTTTAATCTCTACTTCTGCAGTTCCTTCCCCATGTTTTTGGTTGAACTCAGCTACTTTTTCTTCCATGAATTTCTTTCTGGCTTCAAATTTATCTGCATCATGATCCCTGATGATATATTGAAGTTTAGCTTCAGAAATATCCGCTGTAATGTCCATCAAATGGTAGAATCCGTCAAAACCTCTTGTTGTGGCAGGTGTTTCGTTCGCAGGAAGCATTTGAGCAAATTCAGCAGCCAAAAGAGCAGCATTGATCATTTTTCCGTAAGCATAACCGGGGTGAACACTTAATCCATGGATTTTTACCACAGCTCCGGCGGCGTTAAAATTCTCATATTCAAGTTCTCCGACTTCTCCGCCATCCATTGTATAAGCCCATTCTGCACCAAATTTAGCAACGTCAAATTTATGCGCTCCTCTTCCAATCTCTTCATCCGGAGTAAATCCTATAGCAATTCTTCCATGTTTGATTTCCGGATGAGCGATAAGATATTCAGCTGCTGTTACAATCTCTGCACAGCCGGCTTTATCATCAGCACCAAGAAGAGTATTTCCGTCCGTAGTAATTAAGGTCTGACCAACATATTTTTTTAAGCTTTCAAATCTTGATGGAGATAAAGTGAATCCTGTTGTCTGGTTCAAAAGAAGATCATTTCCATCATAGTTTTCCCAAACCTGAGGCCTTACATTTTCTCCGCTGAAGTCCGGTGAAGTATCATAATGTGAAATAAATCCGATGGTAGGTCTGTCATCATTTTCAAGGTTAGAAGGAACATAGCCCATAATATAACCATTGCTGTCTATAGAAACATCTTCCAGACCGATGGTCTTCAGTTCTTCAGTAATATAGTTGGCAATATCCCACTGACGTTCGGTAGAAGGTGTAGTTTCACTTTCTGCATCACTGGTAGAATATATTTTTACATAGCTAAGAAAACGGTTCAGTAATTTTTCTTTCCACAAAGGGTTGAATTCTATTGTACTCATCAGATATCATAAATTTTAACAAAGTTAGCAAATTTGATGCTGAGAATACGTTATTTGCGATTTAATATCAGTTATTGAAATTATGAATCAGATATAAATCTTTGAAAATCAAAATAGTGTTAGCTTTGTACATATAGTATACCAAGTAGTTTAGTTTTATTATATTTGAGAAAATCAAAAAGTAAAAATGTTTCTTACCGAATGTCCTAGAGATGCTATGCAGGGATGGGGAGAATTTATCCCTACCGATAAAAAAATAGATTATATCAACTCCTTGATGGATGTTGGTTTTGATGTATTGGATTGTCTGAGTTTTGTTTCTCCAAAAGCAATTCCGCAGATGGCTGACTCTGATGAGGTGGCAAAAAATATTGACAAATCACGCTCCAAGACTAAAGTTTCTGCCATTATAGGTAATTACAGAGGTGCCGAAAAAGCATTGAAACATGAGTCAGTAGATATTCTGGGTTTTCCGTTTTCTATTTCTGAAACGTTCCAGCACAGAAATACCAATAAAAGCCAGGAGGAAGCATTCGATGAAATCATTAAAATGCTTGAACTGGTAAAAAGTGAAGGGAAGCAGCTAAATATCTATTTCTCTATGGCTTTTGGAAATCCGTACGGTGAAATGTGGAAATGGGAAGATGTTGACCAGTGGGCACAAAAATTCTCAGATATCGGAGTAAAAGATATCTTATTATCAGATACTACCGGAGTGGCTACTCCTGAAACCATTGCCCTTTTGTTTGAAAAAATACCTTCAAAATATCCGGATATCAACTTCGGAGGGCATTTTCATAACCGCTATGAAGATTCCTATTCAAAATTAAAAGCCGCTTACGATCAAGGCTGCCGAAGATTTGACAGTGCGATCAAAGGAATCGGAGGATGCCCAATGGCTAAGGATGATCTTGTAGGAAATATGCCTACAGAACAGGTGATCAACTTTATGAGCGTTGAAAAAGCTGAACATAAGCTGAACCTTCTGAATTTTGAAAGTTCTTATAACAAGGCGAAGGATATTTTTCATTTTTAAGAAGAATGAATTTCTCGCAGATTCTGCAGATCCCACAGATAGAAAAGTAGATCTGCTTAATCAGCAGAATCTGCGAGAAAACTATCAATAGGAGCGGGCTTTAGCCCGCTTTACTATATTGAAATATACATGGCTTTAACCAAAACGTAATTAAATTAACTCAAAATCAACAAACATGTCTCCAATCATCTCATCATTCGAACTCAAAAATATCCCCGGTGAAAATCTTATTATTCTTGATGCAAGAACCGGAAAAGAGGTAAAACAAAACTACCTTGACAAGCACATTAAAGGAGCAAGGTTTATTGATCTGGATAAAGATCTGGCTGAAATAGGAGAGAATGCAGCTTTTGGTGGAAGACATCCTCTTCCTTCGGTAGACAAGTTTGCTGTAACTCTCTCAAATCTTGGAATATCAGAAGATGCTCATATTGTTGTCTATGATGACAAAAATGCTTCCAATGCAGCAGCAAGAGCATGGTGGATGCTGAAATCTTTCGGACTGGAAAATGTTCAGGTTCTTGATGGCGGAATACAGGCTGCGGAAAAAGCAGGTTTGGAATTTGCTTCAGGAGAAGAGATCTTTGAGAAAGCATCTTTAATTAAAAAAGATCATTGGAGTCTTCCGGTTTCAAGTCTGGAAGTAGTTGAAAATGAATTGGAAAACGACTCTTCTACAGTTGTTGATGTAAGAGATGCCTACCGCTACAAAGGTGAATCTGAGCCTATTGATCTGGTCGCGGGGCATATTCCGGGGGCGATCAATATTCCTTTTTCTGAAAACCTTGATGAAAACGGAAATTTTCTGAGCCCGGAAATCTTAAAAGAAAAATACAGCCAATTCTTAAAAGATAAACCTGAACACCTTATTATTCATTGCGGATCAGGTGTTACAGCTTGTCATACAATTTTAGCCCTGGATTATGCAGGATTTCCCGTTCCGGATCTGTATGTAGGTTCATGGAGCGAATGGAGCAGGAGAGAAGGCAAGGAAATAGCAAAAGATATTTAAAAATAAAAACCCCGAAAATACTTCTTCGGGGTTTTATATTTGTTAAGAGTGATTAAAGCATTCCCAGCTCAAACTTCGCCTCTTCGCTCATCATATCCTTATTCCAGCTCGGTTCGAAAGTAAGCTCTAAATCTACACTGTTTACATGCTCTACTTCAGCCACTTTATCTTTTACTTCCTGAGGAAGTGTTTCTGCCACAGGACAGTTGGGAGTAGTAAGTGTCATGATAATTTTTACGTCTGCATCATCGGAGATCTGGACATCGTAAATCAGCCCTAATTCGTAAATATCTACCGGAATTTCAGGGTCATATACGGTTTTTAATACACCAATGATTTCCTCACCAATGTCAGCAATTTGATCGTCTGTAAATTTCATTTTTTAATCTAGATTGATATTCCTTTTCAACAAATCTTCCTGACGCATGCGTCGGAAAATATTTGCCAAAGTTAAGACATCTTTTTCACAATAGTCAACAATTCTCTGCAAGTCTTTTTCTATGTAGTAAATTGATGAAACCATTGAGCCGTCAATATCATCCTTCGGAGTAGGAATACCAAAGACATGAGCCAGTAATTCCAGGGAGACAAAACTTTTATAATCCCCAAACTTCCAGAGTTCCATAGTATCTATATGCGGAATTTCCCAGGGCTTTTTCCCAAACATCTGAAACGGTGCCGGTGGCTGCATCCCATTGATGAGATAGCGTCTGGCAATCCAGGGAAAATCAAATTCTTTTCCGTTGTGGGCACAGAGAATCACATTATAAAGCCGTGGGCTGTTGAAGATTTCTCCAAATTCCTGAAGCATTTTCTTTTCATCATGCCCGGAAAAACTCTTTATTTTTAATGTTTCATTCTTTTCAACCATTCCAATGGTAATACAGATGATTTTTCCAAACTCGGCCATAATACCGGCTCTGTCATAAAATTGTTCAGCCGTAACATCTTCTTTTCTCTGAAATTTTGTTTTTTTATCCCACAGATATTGCTCTGTTTCTGATAACTCGTTCCAGGAGGCGGATTGTGGAACCGTTTCAATATCAAGAAATAAAATTCTTTCTAAAGGAATATTTTGGATCATTTTTTGTTTTTTATAACCGAAATATATGACATAATAAATCAATTATCCAAAACGTTTTTTATTATACATAAATTTTAAGCTTATGAAGAATTTATTCATTATAGGAAGCAGTATCTGCTTATTATCCTTGGCATCATGTAATGATTCCGATGAAAAAGGTTCTGCTACAGTGAATGTAAGGCTTACAGACGGCCCTGCTGCATATAATGCCGTTAATATTGATATTCAAAAAATTGAAATTAACAGCAATGGAGAATGGATAGCATTAAACTTTCCAAATCCGGGAGTTTATAATCTTCTTAATTTTAAAAATGGAACTGATGTAGTTTTAGGACAGGCTACGCTCCCTGAGGGAAATGTTTCGCAGATGAGAATGGTACTGGGTCCTAATAATAGTGTGGTTGTAAACGGAGTAACTTATCCGCTGCAAACCCCATCAGCTCAACAGAGCGGACTGAAATTCAACTGGAATCAGACATTATCAGCAAACGGAGCATATACCGTGTGGATTGATTTTGATGCCGGAAGATCTATTGTAACGACAGGGAATGGATCATATATTTTAAAACCGGTGATACGGGCGTTCTCTGAACTTACCAACGGGCAGATTAAAGGATATGTGCAGCCTCAGGCGGCGCAGGCAGTTGTTCACGCCATTATGGCTTCAGATACGATTTCTACGGCAATCCCTAACCCTGACGGATTTTTCATGTTTTCAGGGCTTCCGCAAGGAAGTTATACCGTTTCTTACGATGCCGGAAACAGCACTGGATATATGGATGAAAATACACCCAATGTATCAGTAAGCTTTGGTCAGGTTACCAATCTTGGGGTAAAAACCCTCCATCAATAAATAATAGTATCAAATAAAAAAACCTTAGTGAATGTCTTCCTAAGGTTTTTTTATGTTTTATTGGCGGGTTATCCTACCTGCATTCCGTTTTTTGTGGGTAATGATGGCGTTAAAAGAGTGACATCTTTTTTGTCTTCACCATAAAGCCCTAACACCAGACATTCGCTGAAGAAATTAGCAATCTGCTTTTTAGGAAAATTCACTACGGCTAAAATCTGTTTTCCAATAAGCTCTTCTTTTTCGTAGAGAGAAGTAATTTGTGCAGATGATTTTCTGATTCCTAAGTCTCCAAAATCTATTTCGAGCTGGTACGATGGATTTCTTGCTTTTTCAAAATCATTCACTGAGATTATAGTTCCGCATCTGATGTCTATTTTTTCAAAATCTGCCCAGGTGATGTCTGGTTTTACTGTCATGGTAATTCGTTAATTAGATGTTCTACTTCTGTTTTCTGTTCTGCATACTTTTGCTGCAATACTGAGTCTTCACCCATTCTTTTGTAGTATTCCAATGCTTTTCCTCCAAAGAATTTTTTATGAAAATCCGAAACTTCAGGAATCTGTGGGAAAACCTTGTGAAAAAGCATTTCATAATACGCCTGAAATTCCCTTTCATTTTTGTCTTCAATAACTTGTCCGGGTGCTTTTTGTCTTACATGAAGCATTTCGTGGGCAACCATATTCAGAACAAGGTTCAGGTCAAAATCAAATAAATTTCTTGGGATCATTACGGTTTGGGGGCCTCCCAGGTCTCCTTCTGCTGTCAGAAGCATCGAGGTGGGAGAAAGCTCTTCCCTGAACCCGAATCCCGCAAAGTTTTCATGTTCCAGATTAAAAGAATGGATCAGATATTTTGCTGCATCCAGAATCTGGTTGTGTTCTTTGTAAGCCTCAAGGTGTAAGTTGATCTGCTCGAAATTCATCTGAAGTATGTTTTAAACAAATGTATTAAAATATTGAGAATACCAATAGTTTTTGTTCCAAAGGTTTAGAGTAGAAAAATAATTTTTTTTTTATACGACGAGTTCTGTCGCTTCTGGGGGTGATCTTTGCTTCAAGAAAAAAACACAATATGAAACTTGACTTAAAAATTCCAGGTGGACATCTTTTGCCGGAAACCACCTAAAAAAATAAGGCTAAAACCTGAAGACATTCTACTAAAAAGAGCTTCAGATCTCAACCTTTATAAAAACCAAAACAAAATTAAAAAATGGAAGCAATTAATCAAAATAATAGCTCACAAACTTTATTCAGATTTGCGACGATGCGCAGCGCAGAATTGTCTGATCCAAAGAATAGGGAGAAAAGATTTATTTTCAGAAACTATCTAAGACAAAGGGGAGTAATTGATCCACGAGTAGAAGCTGGGGAATCTTTGAAAAACGTCTGTGAAAAGATCACAGGGTTAACCATAGAAACAGAAGCATCATTAAAAGCTAAAAGTGTACAATTTTATGAATTGTCAGTTTGGGTTGCAAAGAATAAAGCAAAAGCAACCAAAGAGGAGTTTGATGCTAAAATCAAAACTTATAAAGAAACTCCAAAACCTATCGTTGAAATTGACTCTAACATTTGGGATAATCTTATTTATCAGGTGGTCACTCAAAAAGATTTTTACGCAAAGGAAACTTTAATGCAATTTTTACATCTGGATCATATTCTTTCCAATTATGATGGAACTACTCAAACGCAGTATGAAGATGTTATTAAAGCCAAAGTTGTTCTTCCTAAGGAGCTTTTTAGTGCTAAGACTGCTTCTTCAAATACAGCTGTTTCAAGAGAGGGGAGTATGCAAAGTTATCCTTTGAGTGATAGTGCCTTGAAGTTTGCAGAAGCTACAGTAAACTTAAAAGGAAATGAGGAGCTTAAAAGAACTTTAGAACAGCTTGAGAAGAATTATCAAAAAGAATACGGAGCGGCTTATGATATTGCATACAAACAATATCAAGAAGAGGTAAGACCTGAGCAGTCCAGATATGATGCTCTTGTCAAAGAACAGGAATATCAGAAAGAAATTTTCCTGGCAGCAGATAATCGTGAAGGACTATCAAGTTTAAAATATATTCCGGTTCCGGAAGTAAAGACTTTTACATTTAACTTTCGTCCTGAAATTCAGGCAGATGATCTGCAAAGAAAATTAAGCCAAGAAAATAACGAATCTTTACAACGAATTTTTGGGACATCAAACTCATTAAATGATGTTTCAACCTTTACAGAGCTTTTTCAGACCATTGAACAAAACAGCCAGCAGCTGCAGCAAACGATATTAAATAATACAAATCTTACTCCACAGGTTTCTACAACAGTAGGAGGTGTTGTTATTCCTGTAACGCAATCTGTAAATACTCAGGAGATTCCTTTTTTTGCAAGAACAATGAGTGGTAATATGGGATTGGGGGATCATACCATGATTCTAACAACTGATATCAATGCTCCTAAGCATATTGTAAGTGGAAATTACAATATAAAGTCATATGATGATCAACTTTTAGCAGGTGGAACCCTGGCTTATACATTTGATGCTCCCAACGTAACATCTTTATTCAATACTCCGGAAAAAATTCCCGCTGCTATTATAGATAAAAATGAAGTTTTGCTATTGGAAGGAGAAGTTATTCTTAATGATGGACTTGCCTATACGATGAAAGCGAAGTTATTGTGGACGGCAAACAGAATGTACAGATTTGAAGGACCAGGAACATTTACATTAAAAAATAAAAGTACCGGAGGTGATGGAGGGGCAAGTAACTGTCTGCCTGTTTTGTTAAGAACCAGATCTTTTCAGAACTATTCGGACAGATGGTTGCTAAGTATGACACCTAAAGAGACTACATCGTTATTTTCATCAGCTTCAGGAATAATCAAAATATTGGATAATAATGGGAATGTAGTTCAAACCTCAAATCAATTACAAGTTGCCGGTGGGGGAGATTACTTATCCCTGTTTAGCGATGGTGTTTTGCCTCAATTACAAATTACAGATGCTATAAAGAATGGCTGCCAGCTTGAAGCGGAGCTTACCCTTGACGACGGAAAAGTATATGCTTGCAAAATTCCTATGACAATATATACCGCAGGAGGAATAGATTCGGTAACAAAAACCTATAATCTGACAGGTGAAGGAAGCGTTTGTCTGAAAAGTAAAGATACCCCGACTACACCTGAGGATGATCAGCCATTCATCCCATCAGGGTTTGGAATGAAAAATATTGGTATTGCGGATTACCGAAAGGTAGAACAAAGTACTTACTGTTATGTAGAAGGAGATGTTTCACACATCGAAAATATTATGGCAAGGGAATATAGAGAAAAATCTTCGCGAAGATTAAAAAGAAGTGAATCCCAAACTACCAAATCTACAGAATCTGAAAAAGAAAAATTGACGGATACTACTTCCACGGAAAGAAATGAGATGCAAAGCGAAATTTCTAAAGTCCTTCAGGAATCTAAGGATTTTGCAGCACAGGCAGGGTTTAATGCATCATGGGGAGGAAGTGCTTCTCCAAGGTATATGTTAAATACCGCTGCTAACTATGCTACTCATAGTTCCAAAGAAGAAAGTAACAGACAGGCCGTTACCGAGGCTAAAGATGTTACCGCCAGAGCCCTGGAAAGGATTGTTACCAAGGTGAAAGAAGAACGAATTGATAAAATCCTTGAGGAATATGAGGAAAACAACAAACATGGTTTTGATAACACCAAAGGCAGCAACCATGTCGTAGGGGTATATCGCTGGGTGGATAAAGTAGTCAAAAACCAGATCTTTAACTATGGAAAGAGAATGATGTTTGAGTTTATGATTCCGGAACCTGCCAAATTACATTCATTAGGAATGAAGGTAAGTAATGTTGTTGAAAATCAATTGGTAAAGCCTATTGATCCGAGAGAATCTGCCGGGATGCAGATCAAAGACTGGAGTGCTCTGGCAGATTCCACAAAACTAAAATATTGGCTGGGTTATTACAATGTTGAAGTTGATGAAAGACTGGAACCAGTTGTGTATGTAGGAAAATCCATTGATTACTCATCCACTGAATCAAAACAAGCCTCTTCAAAATCTGACCTTATTGCGATCCCGGAACATTATATCACTGAATCTTATGTTGTTAAAAGCAATAATTCATTCCCAGGCTACAATGGCTGGGCAAGTGGAGTAAGTTTATTGGTAGGAGGAGATAGTTCGTCTAATGCATTCTTAAAATTTGTAAGGGAGGTTCCTATTACTATTGCGACAACAAATGCCCATTATTTCCATGCAACGGTTAATATCAAATGTGTATTGCAGGAAGAATATAAAAATGGCTGGCTGCAGAAGGCATTCAATAAAATTATTGAAGCCTATAAAGTGGAGTTGAGCAAGTATGAAGCTGCCTTGGCAGATGCAAAAGCTGTAGGAGCTCAGATCAAAGGATCTAATCCGGGATTCTACAGAAAAATTGAAAATACCATTTTAAGAAGAAACTGTATTTCCTATATGCTGAATCAGAATCCTGATGCATTACTCACTTTCGGTAAAAAAAGATATTATACCAATGATAATGCTTCTACAGAAACTTTTCAGAATACAGACATTAAGGTGGATGAAAAACTGGATCAATATGCTGCATTTATCAAATTTATGGAGCAGGCGTTTGAATGGGAAATCATGAGTTATTATTTCTACCCCTATTATTGGGGTGAAAGAAAATCATGGGCAGATTTATATCAGTTTGATGATAATGATCCTACGTTCAGAGCATTTATGCAGTCAGGGATGGCAAGGGTTATTGTTACGGTAAGACCAGGATTTGAAGAAGCAGTGAGACATTTCCTGGCTACAGGACAAATCTGGAACGGAGGTGAAGTTCCTGTCATTGATGATCCTTTATTCTTATCCATTGTGGATGAATTACGCTCACCAAAAGCGACAAAAGAAGGAGAGCCATGGAGAGAGAAAATTCCTACTTCCCTTACCATTCTTCAGGCAGGATCTATTGGGCTAATAGTTAAAAAAGCCCTGCCTTGCAACTGTGAACCAGGAGTGAAGTTTGATGATGAACTGGGAGAAATCTGCGGAACCAATTTTGAACCCAATGACAATCTTCTTGGAGTAGAATCGCTGGAAGGACAGAAAGTTATTTTGGGAGACTGGAAATAACATAATTATTAACCTTAAAAATTAAAAAAAATGCCAATTATAGGAAAAATTATACGTGTCAATGAATTGCCTCCCATTGGGGAAAGGGAAGCGAATGCGATCTATCAGGTAGCAGCAGTAGGTTCTCCCACTTACACAGATTATGCTGTTGATGAAAACGGAGATTTAAAAACGCATGCCGTTGTTGATGGAACCATTCCCCTGGAATTAGCTGATAGTCATATCAGTATTTCAAATGCGGATCTTGTAGCAGAAGGAATGGCAAGTCAGGCTCAATATAATATCAAGACACAAGAGAAATTAGCTAAAAAATTAGAAATTCCTCTGACAGATGGAAATGCGCAGGATTATCCTAAAATCATAGGAATGAATGATAACGGAAGTGTTGCCAAACTTCCCGCCGGTGATCTGGGAAAAAATATAGCCAATTCATCACTTACATCTGTTGTGGGAGCAGGACTGAAATTAGGAGCCAACTGGACGTTAGATACTTCAGGACTTTATTATTCGATCACAGGCTTGAATGATGTGTCCAATGATGCTACCTTTAGTACTTTCTTATCTCAGAACTCTTCAGGACGTGTAGGTAAAACAAATGGAAAGCAGCCGTTCTTAAGCTTGCCGGGCACTCTCTCCGAAGCAGAGAAAACAGCCTGGAAAACAGCAATGAACGGAGGATGGACTACTAATACTATGAGTGTTGCTGTTATCACTCCTCCTGTTGTAGATAAGCAGAATAAAAACTACTGGATCAGCTTAAGAGGAGCCAACCTTAACCTCCCTCCCACATCTTTCTCCATAGATATCATGGATGAAAGCGGCTCTACGAAATTAGCGACTGTTCCTAATTCACAGGTACAATTATATACCAATGGATTAGACCTGACATTCTATTACAACTTTAAGGATTTACCCATTGGACAGTATAAGATAAGACTATGGAATGGAGTCGCTTATTATGTGACACCCCTTACAGTTTCAGTAGTGCAGAATCTACAGATTGCAGATGTATCAGCATTGACATGGACCAAAAAGATTTATAATGATGCATCTAATCCCGACACATTTGGTAGCGGAGGATCAGCTATTTATCAAAGTAACTCTGCTGTAAAAGCTTACAGTACGGATGATCCTACTATCGTAGCCGCACTTAAATCTTCAAAGCTTAATAATGCCGGAGAAAATTTTTATCTGGAATTTTCTGTCAATTATCAGCATGCAGCTAATATGACCTCAAAAACACAATATGTAGGACTGATGAATAATGCATCGAATGTAGAATTATTGGATCAGACAATTACCCGTTTGAAAACAGTAGGAACACTGGGAAACAGTTTAGGATACAGAGTTCATTATCTTAATAATACAGTAGTGGGCGCTGTTAGTGCAGGGACTACCGGAACCAATGAGACCATCAATGTTATTATTGTTAAAAACGGAACCTCTATGACTGTTTCTATGACAGCAAGGGGAGTTACATCACTGGCCATTATTTCTGTTCCTGACGTTGAATACAGCCTGAATATGGCCGTCAACAATATGGGAGGAAATGCAACAACATCGTTAAATATTATCAATTTATACAAATTTTAAAAACAAAAATTATGAACGAACATTTAATTATACCCGAAAACATTAAAGAAATCCTTAATAATGTAGAGAATATTTCATTAAGCCTTGCAGAACTTCTACTTCAGGAGCATCCGAAGCTTCCACAATTTCAAAGAAGTATTCGTGTATTGGATATTGATGCTAAATCTGAACAACAGTTCATCAGTTTCAGATATAAGCAGATACTGAAAGACAAGGAAACAGGAGAAGAAATTAATATTTCACTTCCTTCTCCGGAATGGGTAATCTATAAAGATACGTGGAGTTACCTTCGTGACGGAGACAATCATCTTATAGAGCTTGCTGTTGCAGAACCCGAAGGTAATATGAATACCGATCTGGTAAAAGTACCAAGCTATCAGTATATGCTTTGGCTGTTGAAAAACAATAAAGCTGGTTTTACAGAACTTCTGGCTTCCTATCTGGATGAATTTGTGGAAAAACACAAAGAGAACCTAGATGCACTTTCTTAAGAATTATTAATTACTGGCAGGGCCTTAAAGCTCTGCCTTTTTCAAAAAAGAAAAATTATGGAAACACTTGAGCTTAGAGAAATTATCAGTAAAGAATGGCGTACTGATGATTATATAAGAAAACAGCTGTTATGTAATAAATTAAAATACAGTAATCAGTTTAATCAGCGGTTTATGCTGAATTATAACATCAATGATTATGATGGAACTGCCGAAGAAAAATACATTAAGGATGATAAAGAGAACATTATATACTTAAAAACATATCTCAATAAGAATGCTGAGATTGTTGACCTGGCACAACCAGAGTGTGAAATCAAATTTGTGATTAATGCTGCACAAGAGAAGATCTCCTGCCAGCTTATTTACTTCTTTCACAGAGATGCCGACCGGGAAGAACTTAGGAGAAAGAAAGCTATCATACTGGAAACCTTTTCCTATGAGGAATTCAGGAGATTGGTCATGCATGTAGGATTTGATGATTTTGAAAATTATTCTGAATACAAAAACTACTTCACAGAAATCTTTAAATCAAGTTTTCTTAAAGCAAAGAGTGCAGAGGAGCTTAAATTCCTTTATACCAATACTCCTGAGTTTGTTCTTCGGGGAATGGCTCTTGAAAATGAAACGTTATTCGGGCATCTGCTTGCCTTAACAAAACTTGATGATACCGGAATTTTCAGCGGATGGAAGGATGGAAGTTCCGCTTTAGTCAATGTCTTGAAAGCATTTCCTGATCATATTTTTTTACTAAATAAGTTCAGAAAAACCCCTGAACTCTGTAACAGAATTTATTTCAACCTGGATGGAGCAAGTGAGTTCAATGGAGAAATGAAATCTAATCGTATCATTTTTGCTACCATTCTGATGGAGTATTGCCTGTTTTCTTACAGTCGTCCGAAGGCAGGAGCCCCTACTTTCAAAATAGGAAATGAGTATAAAGTAAATACAGAAGTCTTTGGGCTGGCAGGAGACATATTAGGTTTTGGAAAATCAGATGAAAAAACTTTTTTTCTTCAGCAGCAGAAAGAAGTGACAAAAAGAGTTTTCATTGTACCTAAAGAAGGAGATCCTAATGCAACAGAACAGGTAACAGAAGATCTGGATGAAGGAGCTGAATTTTATCCTCTTGAAATGGTTTATTTTATAAAACAACAGACATCAGAAACCAATGAAGGAGCGGAACAGGAAGGTTCTATCATGATGGTTCCGGCTATTTATGTAAAAGCGCTGGCTGATGCAGAAAAGTGGGAAGATATTAATGAAACGATCCGGATTGTGGCCGATATGGTAGGAGTCGTTTTTGGAATCGGAACATTAGCATTATCCGGAAACCCGTATCTCTTATTAGCAGCGGCGGCAGATCTTAGTTTGGCATTACCGGATCTTACCATACAGGCATTCCGGGCAGAAATTGCCAAGCTTCCCGGAGGAGGTGAGTTTCTGCGGCAATGGGATCTTATTTATAACGTATTGGGATCTGCTGTAGCAGTACCACAGCTTGCTGTTGGTTTAGCACAGCTTACTGTCGCTTTTTACAGAAGTTGCTTAAGCTTATTGAAAGCATCTGTGAATGTGGCAGAAAATGTGAGACAGGGGTTGCGTGCAAGTGCAATTTCCGTATTTTTGGATTTGAACAGCGGAGTTTATCAAAGGAAAGATCTCCGTATGTTTACTCCAACAGAATGGGTAATCCCAAGCGCAGGGTTCATTTCAAAAACATCGGAATGTGATGCTTTGATACAAAACGGAGCATTCTTTATGGAGCTCGATGCAGCTGCTATTATGGAGAGTATTGCAAAAAAAGGAGGTGTTAATCCTGATGCCATCGGCTCAATAAGCAGCAACAGAAGATTTGCTTTAGTTTATAAAGGTGAGATTATTGCCCAAGGAAGTCGGTATGATAGAGCTTACCAGAAAGTTTTGCAAGATATAAGAAAAGTAAGCTATAGCTCAGAGAAAGTTGGGGAATATTTAGAAACCATTGTCAACCGAAGAAGAATTGTATCTGTAGAAGATGCTTCACTTTTAGGAAAAGCACCAGAAAAAGGAGTTAAAATGTTGTTTAACTTGTTTGATGAATTCGGTAATAATATTGGGCAGCTTACAAGATCACCGAATAGAAATGAGCTTTTTTATAAATTAATATACAGAGGTAAAGAAATTGATATTAAAAGTACCATTAAACTTTTGGGTGATAAATATAGATTAAGAGGTTTACCAATAGAAGAAGGAGAACATTTGTTATATGGTGATCTGAATATTCCAAAAGAAGTTACAGATAAATATGCTGCATTAGGGCAGATTGTCTATGAGGACGGTTTAAAGTATTTTTTAAATGCAAAAAAGTATGGGAAAGTAGATGGAACTGTAAGCGTTTGGATCAAGGCGGATATTTATACTGATTATGGTGGACAATCCATCAATTTGGATCAGTTTTGGAAAGCAAGAGATGCTGGTATGAGTATAGAACAGGCTGCTTTTTCAACATTTGCGGGAAAACAAGCCAAGAAATTTGGATTTACTAGAATAAGGATTTTGGACGATGAGAAAATAACTAGAAATTATGTGGAACTTAACTTTTTAAAATAATTATTTATGCGAATTAATATACATAACACTATCAAAAGTGATAAAACAATAGATGAATGGACAAGAAATGATGAATATAAAGGCGCATCATGGCGTAATTTCGCTTTTGCGGAAGGCTTGGCTTTAGATTTGTTTAAAGAAAAATTATCAAAAATTCCTTTTAAAGATGAACCTTTAAACAAGGAAGAAACAGAAAAATTAAAAATAATTCTTGAGGATAAAATCAAAGAATTGTTATCAACAAGAATTCCTGAACCGGATGTAAGAACAAAAATCGAATTTTCGGGTAAAATTATAGGTATAAATTTTACTCCTTTGGGTAAAAACCCTCAGGATAATTGGATAAATATTTTTTTTAGAGCATACAAAATATGTGAAGAATGTTTGGAAGAAAATAAACCTATTTATTTAAGTATTACAAGTGAAGACTAGGAATAATCCGCTCAATCAATTGAGCGGATTATTCATTTTTATACTGTTTACTATTTTGGATTTGAACTGCGGCGTTTTTCAAAGGAAAGATCTTCGTATGTTTACTCCAACAGAATGGGTAATCCCAAGCGCAGGGTTCATTTCAAAAACATCGGAATGTGATGCTTTGATACAGAATGGAGCGTTCTTTCTGGAGCTTGATGCAGCTGCAATTATGGAGAGTATTAATAAAAGCAATGGTATTAATCCTGATGTGATAGGTGCGATCAGTAGTAACAGAAAGTTTGCTTTAGTTTATAAAGGTGAGATTATTGCCCAAGGAAGTCGGTATGATAGAGCTTACCAGAAAGTTTTGCAAGATATAAGAAAAGTAAGCTATAGT
>NZ_QGTV01000004.1:157717-276608 GCF_003182335.1 Chryseobacterium sp. AG844
TGCTTTAGTTTATAAAGGTGAGATTATTGCCCAAGGAAGTCGGTATGATAGAGCTTACCAGAAAGTTTTGCAAGATATAAGAAAAGTAAGCTATAGTCCGGAGAAAGTTGGAGAGATATTAGAGTCTCTTGTTAACCGAAGAAGGATTGTTTCAGTTGAAACTGGTGTAAATCTTGGAATAACACCGGAAAAAGGGATTAAAATGAGTTTTAGATTGATTGATGAATTTGGAAATTATGCAGGAGAATTAATTAGAGCCCAGGAAAAAGGAGATAAGTTAGTATACAGTCTTAGTGTAAGGGGGAAACCTCAAAAATTAAATTGTTTTACACGATTATTAGATGAGAAGAGTGCTCAGGCAAATCGTTTACCTGTTTATGGCAATGAAAGAATGCTTATGGGGGATTTTAATATTCCGAAAGCGATTACTGATAAGTATTCAGGATTAGGAGATTTGGTTCTTTCTGATGCAATGGCTTTTTATCAGACGAATAAAAAATTTGGTCAACTGGATGGAGTTATAGGATGGTGGAAAAAAGCAACAATGTATGAAGATTATGGAGGCCAATCTATTAACCTAACTAAATTCTGGGAAGCAAGAGCTGCTGGAAAAAGTATCGAAGAAGCCGCATTATCAACTTTTACAGGTTCTAAAATGAAAGCAAAAGGATTCGGTAAAGTAAGATATGGACTTCAATACATCACAGAAAATGAGGTAATAATTAATTTTTTAAAGAAATAATATGGAAATAACTTTTAGTAATACAGCAAAACATAATCAAGATCATTTTGATTTTATTGCCAATAGAGCGAATAGATATGTACATGGTTCAAAATATATGTATTCTGATGAGGATTATTTGCAAATAATTCGTAAATCTATTCCTAATAGATTGGAATCTTCAGATTATAAAGATTCACCTCTTACGAAAGAAGAAACAATGGCTTTTAATGAGGCTTTGGAAAGACAAATCGAATACTGGTTATCATTAAGAGTGCATATTCCTATAAAAGAAGGAACAGATACTGTAACTTATAAAGGAGAAACTATAGAACTTGATATCCGGCCTATTGATATCAATGACAATGATAAGGCTTTACGAGATTTATTACGTCTTCACGATATTATAAGAGAGTGTCTGGAAGAAGATAAGCCTCTATATTTAAGTATATATGAGGAAGAATAAGTAATTTTTAAACCGCTCAGTTTTGAGTGGTTTAATTTGTTAATAAAATTATAATTCTTTTACTTGAATTTGAATAACGAGCTTCCTAGTTTGTCTAATATATAATGGTAATTATTATTAACTACTTTTATAAAAGAATTGTTTTAAGAATTTTCTTTTTATAATCAAAAATAAATTTTAATCTATAGAAACGTTTTGATGTTACCTTATCGTTAATAAAAGTTGCAGGAAGTTTAGCTGAAAAAATAAGGTGTTTTAACTCATTTTGTATTTTTTCGTTTTTCCCCTTTTCAATTTTTATATTAGATATAGTTCTATTTTCTTCTACAATAAAAGAAAAAATAAAAGTATTTTCAACGGGCAAAATATCATTATCAAAAATCGCAAAATTAAAGGATTTAGATAGTTTTTCAATTTTAAAATATACTAAATTATCATCTATATTGTAATTTTCTGGTATTTCTTTGTAATTTTTTGGAGGGGGAGGATTCATAACCTTTTCTTCCTGTCCGGACAATGACAAAAAAGTAAAAATAGAACAAAGTATAAATAAATTTTTCATATAATAAATTTGTGTTAATTCAAAAGTAATAATTTTTATTCAGAAAAACTTTTCATTTTAGATTTTTAAAATATGCTCAATAGGTTAAAATTAATAAGTCAGGTAGCAAAGCCAAGTCCAAAGCCAAATTTATAATGACTTGGAATAGTTTTAGAAACATTTTAAACCGAAATAAACCCCGGCCGCCTTCAAAGGCGGCCGGGGTTATTAAACTAAAAAAATAAATTAAGGATGTTCATTTCTCGCTCTGATGACCAGATTGACTAAATCCGAGCCGCCACTTGCAAAATTATCGCTTGGATTATGCGCGCTTTGAGTAGCCACAGCATACGGAGAGCCATCCCAATATCCCCAGAAAGGGCCTCCGCTTTGTCCGGGCCATATATCTGCCTTATGGCTCATGCTCTCGTTGTCATCAGCACTCCAGAAATCTCCATCCAGTGCGATACCTGTCTGGTAGGTAGGTCTTTGCGTTCCGGTAAGATCTCCCGGATATCCTGCGTGGGTCCAGTAGGCACCTCCGTCCCATGAATCTGAATAGGATTTTGAACCTAACCAGCCTGTGCTGTTTCCGATAGGTCTGTCCAATACAATTACCACATAATCATATTGTATCTCTGTAGAATCAATAGAAGGTCCTGCAACTTTATACTTGTAATACGTTAAGGTACCCCAGGCAGTTCCGTAAGGAGCGCTTCCGTTGTAATACATTGGGGTGAATTTCAGCCATCCTGTTGTATTATTAGGCTGCCAGTCTACAATGTGAGAGCAGGTAAGAAGGTGTCTTGGTCCGATCATCACACCGCTTCCAGACCCCAGAGAACTTTCTACTCTGCCGACACATCTCCATGGATAGGCAGTAGAATTGTATACTTTTCTCTGATCGGCTCCAAAAATGGTTCTTGCATTTTCAGGAGTCAGGAAAGAATCTCTGTCGATAAATTTAGGTTTACGGTCTCTTTTCGGTTCAAGCTTCGGATTGTATTCGAAATCAGCATGGGTAGGATAGAAATGGTCGGTTTCCAGTGCCCGGTTTTCTGCTGTTTTTTCGTCCATAGGCATTCCTATTGTTTTCATTCCTTTAGGAAAAGTTCTTCCGTTAATGGTTTCCATAGCGGGAGCCTGCTTAAATAGTTTTTCAACTGCTTCTGGTTTTTCAGTTGATTTTGCTTTGACAGCTCTAAGTCTTGACACTTCTTCAGCGGTCATTGGATTGTTGTTTTCGATTTTTGACATGATTATTATTTTTAATCTGGTAAATTCCTACTCTTTTGAGGGCTTTTCGGATTCCGCCGGTAATGGTTATTAGTTAAGTGAATATTTTTTGTGAAAATTCTGCAGTGATGCTTTCTGTCTGGTTGATCTGGGCTGCTCCCATAGCTGCTAAGGCAATGGCAACCTGTTTATCAAGAGTTTTTCTTACAATATTACCGTTGGTAGCACGCAATATTTTACAGAAATGATACGTAAAATAGCCTCGTATCTGTCCGCTGATATTTCCTTCCATGGACACCTGATTGTCTTTTGCTGCAGCCCATAACGTATGATTCATTCCGGTAACAGACACAAGCGCTTTAGTGAGAACGGTTGATTTTTTTGAATTTTTAGAGGTTTCCATTTCACTGGCGTAAGTGAGATAAAATTCATCCTCAAGCATTGGAGGAATATAGCGGGCAGTTTCGTTGAGAAGATCAGCTTCCAGCCCCAGATCCATTTTTCGGGTTCCCGTTCCGGAGTAGCAGCAGTCGAAAATGACTTCCATATTCACTCCGGCTTTTAGCTTGCTGAGAACGGTTTTAAAATCATCATCACGAATGACACCGTTATTGGCATAATCATGCGGACAAATAGCTTCATCCAGACCATCCAGTTCCAGATCTGATCCTATATTAGCCACTCTGGTTCCGTGCCCTGAATAATAAAAAACAAGAGAATCTCCTTTTACACTCGTGCTGATCATGGATTTCAGATAGTTCAATATATTCGCTCTTGTAGCATTCTGATTGGTCAGGATTTTAATCTTTGCCGGACTAAAACCACAGATCACCAATGTATTGGCCATATCTCTCGCGTCATTTACACAGCCGTTAAGATCCGGACCTCCGTATCCGATGGGTGCATAATCATTAATTCCTACGATAAGTGCTTTTTTCATTGTATTAGTTTTAAAAATATTCCCTACTCTGTTCCGGCTTTTCGGGTGCTGCCTTTTTGTGCTTTTTTCTATGACAAAATTCCATCTTTCAGAAGAGCAAAAACAGAGGAGAAAACCGTATTTTGAAAAAGGAAAAACACCTTTTGTTTGTATATGAGTGAGTTATGAAATAAAAATCCGGCAGCTTGAAAAGCTGCCGGATACATAAAAAGAATGTAAAGATGTTTATTTTTTCAGGGAATAAATAGGATTAAAAATTAAGTCAGCACAAATCATGCTTCAAAGCAAAAAGTACCAGACCCGCTCTGTTTTTTATATCCAGTTTCACAAAAACCGAATCTCTGTAGCCATCAATGGTTTTAGGACTGAGGCACATTTTGTCAGCAATCTCCTTATAAGTAAGTTCGCTGCAGGCCCATTTGATAAATTCTTTCTCCCGGTCTCTCAGCTCAGAAAGCAGGGAGGCATTTTTCGCTTCCTCTGTTTTTACTTTCAATAACTTTTGGGCTACAAAATCAGTATAAAAGCTGCCTTTCTCAAATACCGTTTCAATAGCCTGGAAAAGGATAGAAGGCTGCATGTCTTTCAGCAGATAGCCTTTAGCGCCTGCTTTCAGCATTTTAATCAATATTCTTTCATCATCATCCATGGTAAGGGCAATGACTTTAATATCAGGATAATGCTCTGTAAGCCATTCTGTAGTTTCTATACCATTTTTATAAGGCATATTGACATCCATCAGGACTACAGCGGGTAATTCAGAAGCTTTTTCCACGCCTGCAATAAATTCTTCTCCGTTGGGATGATTCATAATGACCCGATATTGAGTGTTTTCTGTGATCATATTCTCCAGTGCTTTGGAGATTAAGGTATGATCATCAACGATCGCTATGGGAATAGTTTTCATAATAAATTTTTATGATAGGTTATCAAAGTTTGTGTTCCTTTATTCAGTTCTGATTGTATAGACAGTTCAGCATGAATCAGCTTGGCTCTCAGTTCCATATTTTTCAATCCTGAGCCGTCCTGATTACTATTGATATCAAAGCCTCTTCCGTTGTCCGAGATACTGATATGTAATTTTTCACAGTCATCCTCCATGTGTATGGAAACATTTTTGGCTTTGGAATGTTTCAGAATATTATTGATACTTTCCTGGATAATTCTGAAAAGGATCAGTCCGTGTTTAGGCGAAATATCAATATCCTGCTTTTGTGTGATGAATTCTATTTTTAATAATTTCAGTTTTTTAATTCTCTTAACTTCTCTTTCAATGGATTCTGCCAGTCCGAAATGAATGATCTGTTCAGTGATTAATGTCTTAGAAAGATTTCTTATATCCTGTATACATTCTCCCAATAATTCATTGAGTTCGATGAGGTCTTCTTTTTCTGAATTCCGGAGTTTGGTAATCAGCTGGTTTTGACGTAAGCGGACCACAGATAATTTCTGCCCCAGATCATCATGCAATTCCTGCCCGATATAATTGAGAGTCTGTTCTTTCATTTCTACCTGTGAAGTCGCCAGTTCCTTTTCAAACCGAAGATCTTTTTCCTTCTGCTCAATCAGCAGGGTTGTTTTTTTCCTGATAAAAACCGCATAGATGAAGACCATTGTCAAAACAACGATGAATAAAGTAATTGTAAAGATGATAACCAGATTATTCTCTTCCATATCTGCAAAGCATTTATCTTGTTCTTTCCTGTTTGTTCCAGATTAAACCCAATATGAGTATGCCATTACTGATCAGATTCAGCATAAATAAAATAAAGAAATAAATAGTCTCTGAAACAGTAGTTCTGAAAAAAAGTATCGGAATGCTTCCGATAAAAAATATCATTAGAGATACTGATATCCAGAAGGGTAAATAGTTTTTAATTTCTAATATTTTGTCAGAATTAAAGGTTTGATACAGGAACAAAATAATTGAAAACAACAACAGAAGAATATCTGCATAGAGCATATTAAAGGAAAAATGATGAAGCAGATCATCTTCTGTATAAAACATCACAACAATATTGAGGACAAAAAGAACCAGGATGATGGTCTGTATCTTTTTGAGCAGCGGAACATATAATAATTGGTAATAATACAGTAAGTACAGAAAAAATACAATCATTAAAAAACCAATTACATAGAAGATGTCCGTAGGCAGATTGGTCAGCTTGAAATAGAAATAACAGGAAATATCAATCAGGGAAAACAACAGATATCCTATGATAAAAAATAAATTCTCCTTTCCGGTTTTTCTGTATTTTATGACCATTAGAATCATCACTACAATGGAAATGGTCATCGATATCTGTTTCCCTGTTTCAATATTCCAGTTCATAATGCTGTGTTTTTTAAGGCATTGTTTCCGATAACGTTTTTGGTGGCGGGGCCAGATTGGTCATATTCATAGATTCTATTGAAGTAACGTCTGTGTTTTCTTCGGTGGTGGCTGATTTGGCCATAACCTTCTCTCTTTCTCTTTTTTGGGCAGTAGGTACTAAAAATATAGTTTGGTAACCTGCATATTCAGGTTTTGCCATTCTGTTTTTAGGATGATTCATTGGATATTTTCCCATGTAGATCCTGATTCCCGGATTTTTTAATTTTTGTTTTCTGGCATTTTCTTTTACATATTTAATATAGCCTTCCATATCTTCAAGCGAAAACCAGTACCATCTCGAATCGGGTTCACCGTTTCTGTACTTCATGAGAATTTCATGATTGGTTCTGGTGTATTCATCAAAAAGAACTCGCCCTTCACGGTAGCTGATCAGTTTCTTTTTATAACTGTTGCTTACAGGTTCTTTAGGAGGTTCGGTGCAGCTAAGCAGACAAAATGCCAGAATAAGAGCTGCACATAAGGGACTTAAAATCTTAGTAAAAAAGGAAGTTTTCATTTTTATGGTTTTAATTTTATGGAACAAAATTAGCGAACGGCACAACTATAAAAAAGGGTGAAAACACTGTTTTTATCCTTTACTAAATTTACGACTTTTTGATATTCAGTTGAATATGAATTATGAGGTTTGTTCTTTTTAATTAAAAATATCCAATGGTACTCCTTCAGTAATAAAATTAAAACCATGATGAACATTCATGGTTTTGAAGGAAACGGTTTACCTTTTTATTCTCTCTTTTTCAATCTGCTTTTCACCCCATAGCCTCAGATAATCAATAAAAGGAATGAGCTCAGCGCCGGTTTCCGTTAGAGAATATTCTACCTTAGGAGGAACTTCGTGATACACTTCTCTATGGATAAGCCCGTCATCTTCCAGCTCCCGGACAGTCTGGGTAAGCATTTTAGGAGTAATATCAGAAAGGGTTTTACGAAGTTCGCCATACCGCATAACTGTCTTCAGATGAAGATACCATAAAATACGGCTTTTGTACTTTCCTCCAATCCGTTTAAAGGCATAATCAACAGGACAGGATGGCTCATTGGTAACTTTTTTTATTTTTAACATTTTTTCAATGGTTTGATAATCAGTATTAGTATGTTTTTAGTATGTAGATTACCAAAAAGTACATACTTGCTGCAAAGATATGATGAGACTACATTTGCCCGATAATTAAAATCAAAAAAAATGAAAGCTGTTATTGTAAACGAAGCAGGAGGCGTTGAAAATCTTCAATTTACGGAAATAGATAAGCCTGTCATAGGAAATGATGAAGTATTGGTAAAAGTAGTATCGGTAAGCATTAATCCTGTAGATGTAAAGTCCAGAGCATATGAAGGAGTTCTGAACTGGATTTTTGAAGAAAAGAGGCCCGTTATTTTAGGATGGGATATCTCGGGAGAAGTCGTAGAAACCGGGAAAAGTGTAACTGATTTTAAACCGGGAGATGAAGTCTTCGGAATGGTCAATTTTTTTGGAAAAGGAAATGCCTATGCAGAATATGTGGCTGCCCCGGCGGCTCATCTGGCATTAAAGCCTAAGAATATTACCCATCAGCAGGCTGCCGCGGCCTCAATGGCTGCTTCAACGGCATATCAGGCCTTAGTGGATGTTGCCGGAATTAAAAAAGGAAGCAGGGTTCTGGTCCATGCCGCTTCAGGTGGTGTCGGTCATTTTGCTGTTCAGATGGCGAAGCATTTCGGAGCGTATGTTATCGGCATATCATCCGGTAAAAATAAAGAATTTGTTTTGTCGCTTGGAGCTGATGAACATATTGATTATACAACGGAAAACTTTTATGAAAAGGTGCAGGATGCAGATATCGTCATAGATACCCTTCAGGGAAAAACGCTGTCGGATTCGGTAGATATTGTAAAAGAGAATGGTATTATCATAACACTTCCGACGCCTGAGATTCCTGAGGATATTGCATTGAGAGCCAGGCAGAAAAAGGTGAATATTGAGTTTATGATGGTACAGTCTAAAAAAGAAACTGCAGAAGCAATTGCGGGCTTATTGAAGCAGGAAGCATTGAAACCATTTGTTTATAAAACTTTCCCGTTTGAAGACATAGCACTGGCACACCTGGAGGTTGAGACCAGCCGCGTTGCAGGAAAAGTAATAGTAAATCTGTAAAATAAAAACAGGACCGGAAATCTATTCCCGGTCCTGTCAAACAAGATTAAGTGTAAAATTTAGCCTTTGCAGGCAAAAAGGATAATTCAAATGTGAACAGATTTTTATTGATTCTTAATCTATGTTTAGGGGAATTGATAGTAATGGTATTTTATTTTTATAGGCCATTATGGCTGTTTTGCTTCGATGGAAAAGAGATTCTACAAGATTATATTTATAAGGAATCATGGTTAAAAGGTCTGGCCCCGTCAGTCTTATTTCCTCTTCAATAGCTTTGATGACCTCAATGGATTGAATCATTTTAAAGCTATACTTAATATCATCCAGATCATATCCGGAGTTCAGATCAATATCATGAATAACTTCAGCAAAATCTTCTAATCTTTCACTGACATTGAAAACCTCAATCTCAGCATTGAATTCATTAATAAAGTGGTAAATATCATTCATGGCAGACCAGGTCATGCTTTTGTGCGTATCATAAGCAAAAAGTATTTTTTGGATTCCAGTATATTCTATGTGGGCAGGAACAATGAGTATCGGTTTTTTAATTCTGTGGATAGCTCTTGTTACACTGTTTCCTAAAAGCTTTTGTTCCAGAGTTTTTTCAGCCATTCCCATTACAATAAAATCACAATCGTGAATCTGCATACAGTTTTCAAGCTCTTCAATAAAATTGCCGGAAGCCAGATGATGCTGGGTTTCGACAGTATATAATCTTTTAAGTTCCGCTGCCTTATCCTCCATTTTTTTCTGATTTTTAAGCGTTTGAGTGTAGAAAAAATCAGCTGAAGCCTGTGCATTCAGGGCATGGATGGAAACGGATTGAAGATTGAAAAGCACAATCCTGTATTTGTTTTCTTTAGCCATAGATGCTGCATAATGAGTGGCATTTTCAGCTTCGTGGGAAAAATCTGTGCAGACAATTATTGTTTTCATTGTACCGGATTTAATACCACAAAACTAGGATAGACAGTTATTCCCTGATTATAAAAATACTGTGATGTTGCATAAAATGATGATGAAATGTCTTTTTCAGGTGATGAACCGTTACATTCATTTTAACTCTGCTATTTTACGTTTCAGGTATTGTTTTGGCGGTCTCGTCCAAAATAGAAGATATTCATATAAAATCTATTTCTATATTTACATTCATAAAGTCCCGGATATGAACAGCATTTCTGCCATCAGGAAAAAAATAGTACGGAATAAGAAGATTCTTTCCACCATGAAAAGAAGGCTGGTGATCTGGGCGTTAGCAGTGGTCACTTTCTGTGTTTTTTCCTACCTTATTGATCCCTTTGATCCCGTTTGGAAAGGCTACCTTGATGCTCCTTTAAAAATGATTCTGGAAGACGCCACATGGATTGTCTTTTTTTCCATTATCATTTCTGAGGTAAGTATATTTATAGACAGAACACTCAATAAGTGGCTTCCCTGGAGAAACAGGACCGTAAAGCGGTTATTCATTCAGTGTTTGCTTCAGATCGTGGGAAGTGTTTTGATTGTGATTATTATTAATGCAATCGTGGATGGCACTTCAGTCACATTACCTGAAATGGATTCCCGCAAAGAATATACACTGCTGGGACAATGGATTGCTACTAATATTGTCATATCGTTGATTATCAGTGCTTTTAATACCGTTGATTATTTATTGGAAAACTGGAAAAAAACAGCAGTAGAAGCTGCCCAGCACAAACTGAGGGCATCAAAACACAAGCAGGCTGCAATGGCGGCAGAACTTCAGGCACTTAAGCTTCAAATAGATCCGCATTTTATTTTCAATAACTTAAGTGTGTTGTCAGAACTCATCCTCGAAGATCAGCAGTTGGGGTATGAGTATTCCGAGAAATTTGCGAGAGTATACAGATACTTATTAGTAAATTCCAAAAAAGACATTATCGCCGTAGAAGAGGAACTCAAATTTTTAGAATCCTATATCTTTTTGATTGAAAAAAGAATAGGTGAAGGCGTTATATTCAAAATAGATATTCAGGAAGAGTACAGATCCAGATTTACCCTTCCGCTGTCTTTACAGTTGCTGGTTGAAAATGCTATTAAGCATAATCAGACATCCAAAGTAAACCCTCTGGAAATTTACGTTTATACAAACCCTGAAGGAGAGCTGGTAGTCTCTAATACATTTCTGCCTTTGATCAACAAGCCTGATTCCTCGGGAGTAGGACTTACCAATATCATTGCACGATACGAAATCTTAGGATATCCTAAACCTGTGATTGAAAAAACTGAAGATAAATTTATAGTAAAACTCCCATTGATATGAAGATTAATAAAGTTTTAATTGTTGAAGACGAAAGACCCAATGCAGACAGGTTAAAAAGACTGTTGTTGAAGTTAAGACCCCATATCGAAATTCTGTCTGTGGAAGACTCGATTACCTCAACAGTACACTGGCTGGAAAATAATGTGGTTCCTGATGTTATCATGATGGATGTAAGACTTGCAGATGGTCTCAGCTTTGAAATATTTAACAAACATGAAGTTAAGAGTGCCGTCATATTTACAACAGCATACGATGAATATGCTGTCCAGGCATTCAAATACAATAGTGTAGATTACCTCCTGAAACCTATTGAAGAAGAAGAGCTGGATGCCGCCTTAAAACGCTATGAAACCTTTATGGAAGCCGTCCCGGTAGTAGGAACAGCTATTGAAGGGTTATTAAATTATATCCAGCCGAAAGACTACAGAAAACGTTTTCTCATTGCCCATAGAGATGGATATAAGACCGTGCTGGCAGAAGATATCCTCTATTTTTATACCGAATTGGGAATCAGCAAAGCCATGCTGAATACCGGAGTGGTGGAGAATGTTCCGCAAACCCTGGAAGAGCTTGAAAAACAATTGGATCCTAAATTCTTTTTCCGTGCCAACAGACAATTTATCATTCATATCAATTCCGTTAAGCAGATTTTAAATCATTTTAATGGGAAACTGAAGCTGGAACTAAGGAAACAGCCTGATATGGAAGTGATTGTAAGCCGGGAAAAAGCTTCCGTTTTCAAATCCTGGATGGATTATTAATCCTTGAAAAATACAGACAAGACTGTCTCAAAAGTGTCATTCTGAATGAAATGAAGAATCTCATTTTTTGCCTTGTTACAACGACTCCTTAGTTTTTAATCATTTCACCCTTGTTTCTGTGGTTGACCTGTTATTTTGTTCTATTTATAAGGAAAACAACTGTTTTCCTTTCATTTTTCCGATCGTACGTTTCACCTGCGATTAATGACACTTCACCCAACTTGTGAATGAATATCACTGTAAGATGAAGTTATTTTGCTCCTGTAAAATTTAAAAACCAATGTTATGAATTACAGAAAAGGATATCTGGTACTTTCACTTACAGCTGCAGCGATATTGTATTCGTGTGGTTCCGGGAGCGGTCAGGAGAATGCCCATCAGATGCAGCAGGCATTGCCTACAGATTTTATTCAGGTAAAATCCGGAGATGCTGACGTGTCTACAGGATATCCGGGAAGCATAGAAGGACAGGACAATGTGGATATCAAAGCACAGGTAACGGGATATCTGGAGGCAGTATATATCAAAGAAGGGCAGTATGTAAATAAAGGGCAGACCCTTTTCAGAATAAATCCATCGGTGTACAACGAGCAGGTCAATACCAATGAAGCAGCCTTGAAATCAGCGTTGGCGACACAGGAAACCGCAAGACTTGAAGTAGAAAAGCTGAAACCTCTTGTAGAAGGAAAAGTAGTTTCCGATATGCAGCTGAAAACCGCTCAGGCGAGTTATAAAGCGGCATCAGCACAGGTTGCACAGGCACAGTCATCATTGGGATCCTCAAAGATTAACGCCAATTTTACGTATATCAAAGCACCGGTGAGCGGATACATAGGCAGAATTCCGAACAGAGTAGGAAATCTTATCAGCCCGTCTGATCCATCACCACTAACCACGCTTTCAAGCATCAACACCGTGAATGTGTACTTCTCCATGAATGAAGCTGATTTTATTGCACACAGCAGAGCTGCGGTATCAGGAAATACAGCAGAAAATGTAGAGCTTATCCTGGCAGACGGTTCCACTTATTCTCTTAAAGGAAAACTGGAAAATGCAAGCGGAAATTTCGACAGAAATACCGGAAGTATTCAGATGAAAGCTGTTTTCCAGAATCCGGATAAATTATTAAGAGCCGGAGGAACAGCCAGAGTGATGATTCATAATGCCCTTAATGGTGTGATTAAACTTCCGAAAACCTCTGTAAAAGATATTCAGGACAGATTCTTTGTTTATAAACTGAATGGTAAGGATAAAGTGAAAATGACACAGATTACCGTTTCAGGAAGTACATCCCAGGATTACTTTATCAAAGAAGGCGTGAATGCAGGAGATAAGATTGCCATTAACAGAATTGATGCTCTTACAGACGGAGCACAGGTGGTGGCACACACTGTTCCTTTGAAATAGTTGTATAACCTTTCTTAGAAAATTCAAAAATGTTAAAAAAGATAATAGACCGTCCTGTACTGGCGACGGTAATATCCCTTATCATTGTTATTTTAGGGATTATAGGATTAAACCAGCTGGCGGTGACCAGATTCCCGGATATTTCTCCGCCCACGATTACCGTTTCAGGATCATATCCCGGAGGAAACAGTGAAACCGTGATCCGTTCTGTGGTAACACCGCTGGAAGAGCAGATCAATGGAGTGGAAGATATGGAATACATGAAATCCACAGCAAGTAATGATGGTACATTCTCGATATCCATTATATTCAAACAGGGAGTGAATGCTGATCAGGCAGCCGTAAACGTGCAAAACAGAGTACAGCAGGCCACCCCGATACTACCGCAGGAGGTAGTGAGAATGGGATTGACCACCTCCAAGCAGCAGAACAGTATGGTATTGATTTTCAATATTTATACGGAAGATAATAAACAATATGATGAAACTTTCCTTCAAAATTATGCGAATATCAACCTTATTCCCCAGGTTAAAAGAGTAAAAGGAGTAGGGCAGGCCATGGTTTTCGGGTTGAAAGATTATTCCATGAGAATATGGCTGAACCCTCAGAAAATGTCATCTTACGGACTTGAACCGGCAGATGTTTCCAGAGCGATCGCAGACCACAGTTTGGAATCAGCTCCCGGTAAGCTTGGGGAGGAATCTGATGCAGCCTTGGAATATGTAATCCGATATAAAGGAAAAAAGAACAAACCGGAGCAATATGAAAATATCATTGTTAAAAATACAGGAAACCAGGTTATTAGGTTAAAAGATGTTGCCCGTGTGGAATTCGGAGCGATTTCAAATACCGGAGATAACCTTTCCAATGGAAAAAATGCGGTTACTGTAGCGATTATGCAGACTACAGGATCCAACGCCAACCAGATTGAAATTGGGGTGAACAAAGCCCTTGACCAATTATCAAAATCATTCCCTCCTGGTATCAAATATACGAAGGTAATGAGTACCAAAGAAAGATTGGATGAGGCTACAGGACAAGTAAAATCTACTTTAATAGAAGCATTTATTCTTGTATTTATTGTGGTATTTATATTCCTGCAGGATTTCAGATCTACCATTATTCCGGCAGTGGCGGTTCCGGTGGCGATTATAGGTACCTTCTTCTTCCTTCTGGTCTTGGGATTTACCATCAATGTACTGACGCTTTTTGCCCTTGTACTGGCCATCGGGATTGTAGTAGATGATGCCATTGTAGTGGTGGAAGCCGTTCACAGTAATATGGAAGGAACGGACCTTTCCGGAAGAGAAGCTACTCATAAGGCAATGAGCGAGATTACAGGAGCGGTTATTTCCATTACACTGGTGATGTCGGCGGTATTTATCCCGATCGGATTTATGTCCGGTTCAGCAGGATTATTCTATAAGCAGTTTGCGTATACATTGGCCATAGCCATTATTATTTCAGCGGTTAACGCATTGACATTAACTCCGGCTTTGTGTGCCGTGTTTCTGAAAAACAATCACTCGGGAGAAGGCAAAAAACCAAAAGGATTCGGGCAAAGATTTGCGGTAGCATTCAATGCGGGCTTCAATAATATGACCAACCGCTATGTAAAGGGAGTACGCTTTTTAATAGGAAGAAAATGGATTGCAGGAGGATTAATCATAGCCGTTATCGGGGTTGCAGGATGGCTGATGTCAAGTACGCCAAAAAGTTTTGTACCAATGGAAGACGACGGATTCTTTATGTACACTTTAAGCATGCCTCCGGGAACAGCATTGACCAAAACGACAGAGGTTTCCAACAAGATCAATGATATCTTAAAAGGAGTAGAGGCTGTGCAGGAAAATACTTCCATTACAGGATACAACTTACTCAGCAATAGTGCGGGACCTGCTTATGCGATGGGATTTGTTAAGCTGAAGCCTAAGAAAGAAAGAGGTGATGTTCAGGATATCCAGGAAGTGGTAGACATGGCGACGGCAAAATTGGGAGTGATCAAAGAAGGAAGTGTAATGACCTTCAGAATGCCTCCGGTAGAAGGATACGGAATGACGAATGATGCCGAAATCGTACTTCAGGACCGTATGGGAAGAGATCCTCAGGTTCTTAAAGCGAAAGCAGATAAACTGATCGGCCAGCTGATGCAGGTTCCGGAAGTAGCATTTGCCTACACGATGTTCAGGGCAGATTATCCTCAGATGGAGCTGGAAGTGAACGAAGATAAAGCAAAACAGCTGGGAGTAAGCATTTCCAATCTGTTGGGAACTGTTCAGACCTATTTCTCGGGAGATCAGTCTCAGAATTTTTCAAGATTCGGGAAGTTCTATAGAGTGAATATTAAAGCTGACGGTGTTTTCAGAATGGATGAACAGGCCTTCAATGATATTTTTGTAAAAAATGAAAAAGGGGATATGGTACCAGTGAATACGCTGATTACTTTGAAAAAAGTCTACGGTCCGGAATCCGTTCAGCGATACAATCTTTACAATTCATTAAATATCAACGTATCTCCAAAACCAGGCGTAAGTAATGGAGAATTGATGGGTAAACTGGAACAGACTTTAAGCAAACTGCCATCTGACTACAGCTACGAATGGACCGGGTTGAGTCTGGAAGAAAAATCAGCAGGTAACCAGACGATTGCCATCTTCGGATTGTGTTTACTTTTTGTATATCTGCTGCTGGCCGCTCAATATGAAAGTTATATCCTTCCTCTGGCGGTAATGCTTTCCATTCCAACAGGAATCTTAGGTGCATTTTTAGGAATAAAAGCCATCGGACTGGATAACAACATCTACGTACAGGTAGGACTCATCATGCTTATTGGTTTATTGGCCAAAAATGCCATCCTTATTGTAGAATTTGCCATACAAAGGCGTAAGGCAGGACTTTCTATTCTGGATTCAGCACTGGAAGGAGCAAAGGCAAGGTTACGTCCTATTATCATGACATCATTAGCTTTTATTGTGGGAATGGTTCCACTGATGATTTCTTCAGGAGGAATGGCTTCCGGAAACAAATCCATCAGTACAAGTGCTGCCATGGGAATGTTGAGCGGAGTGGTTTTAGGAGTTTTTGTCATTCCTGTACTCTACATGTTCTTTCAGTATCTGGATGAGAAATTTTCTGCCAAAAAGAAGTACAATACGATAGAAAATCAATTGACAAATGACACTATTTAATATAAAGAATTTCCTTATTTCAGGCGCAATGGCATCACTGCTGATGTCTTGTGCCGTAGGGAAGAAATATACAAGAACAGACCTTCAGATTCCTGAAACCTACAAAGAATCTGTGCAGGTGACAGGCGATACTGTAGTGTTGCCATGGAAGACTTTCTTCAAAGATCCAAAATTGATTGGTTTAATAGATAAAGCCCTATTAAGAAACAATGAAGTGAATGTTGCTTTGAAAAATATAGAACAGCTGGATCTGATCTACAGGCAAGCTAAGCTTAGTTTGATGCCAACACTGGATTTCACTGCAGGAGCAAACAGAAGCTGGGCTTCCAAAAATACCCTTAACGGCTCTCTGAACGAACAGTTTGTCGGCACAAAATATATGGATGATTTCAGTGCTGCATTGAGGCTTTCCTGGGAAGTAGACATTTGGGGAAAAGCGAAAATGCAGAAAGAATCCGCGGCAGCAGAATATTTTGGACAAAAAGAAAATTTAAATGCCATCAAAAGCAGAATCGTCGTTCAGGTAGCTCAGGCTTATTATAATCTGATCAGTCTTGATGAACAGCTGAAAATAGCCGAACAGAATATTGAGCTGAGTGACAATACCCTTAAAATGATGAATCTTCAGTTTGCGGCAGGACAGATCAATTCATTGGCGGTTCAGCAATCGGAAGCACAGAAGAAAACCGCTGAGCTGCTGATTCCTTTGGCAAAACAGAATATTTCGATTCAGGAAAATGCTTTGAGCATCCTTTGCGGAGAATATCCCGCGAAGATAGAAAGAGAAGGAACCCTTAAAACAATGATTCCCGAAAACAAACTGTCTGAAGGATTACCGGCACAACTGCTGAGCCGTAGACCGGATCTGAAGATGGCAGAGTTCAACGTAATTAGCCTGAACTCAAAAACCGGACTGGCAAAAGCAGCCATGTATCCGAGTATCAGTTTAAGCCCGCAAATAGGAGTCAATTCCAATAAATTCAGTTCATGGTTTGATATTCCTGGATCTATTACCAAAGCGATTGCTGCTAATCTTGCTGCGCCTGTTTTTCAGAAAAAAGAATTGAAAACAGCGTATGAAACAGCTTTGATTGAACAGGAAAAAGCAGCCATCAATTTTAAACAATCTGTAATGACAGCTGTGGGAGAGGTTTCCGATGCTATGGCAAAGTCTAAAGGTTCTTCAGAAAGATTACAGCTTTTAGAACAGAGAACAGCAATTCTGGACAAGGGAATCAATGATGCGTTGAAGCTGTATAAAAGTGGTATGGCAACCTATCTGGAAGTCATCACTGCCCAGAACAATAAACTGCAGAATGATCTGGAAACCATCAATGTTACCCTTGAAAAACTAAATGCTGAGGTTGATCTTTACAGAGCACTTGGAGGAGGAATACAATAAAATACAACGGGTAAATAATGAAAAGGAAGCTATACATGTAGTTTCCTTTTTGCTGTTTTGACGCATCAATATAACTCTATTATCTAACAGGTATGGAATTTGCAATGAAGAGATGAAATTTTACGTTCACAAAATCAATTGGTTATAATTTTTTTTATTCTTTTTTCTAAAAAAGTATGCAAGATTTTCAGAAAACAGGATTTATATAGATGAGTACTCGAAAATAATTAATGTTTAACGAAAATGTAATGCAATGAAAAAATTGACAGTACCCCGATTTTTTATGACAGTTTTAATGGTTTTGGCAGGATTGACCCTATTCTCATGTAATGATAATGAAGGACCGGACATTCCGCCTGTAAAAATGGAAGAATTATCAGGAAACTATAAAGGAAAAATGATTATTGTACAAGGAACTACCAAAAGAGAAGGAATAAAAGAATTCAAAGTAAAGAAAGATACGATCTCTTTTGCTGAATTTCCAATAGGTGAAATCGTAAAAACTGTGGTAAAGGATCCTGCAAAAGCTGAAACTGCCATAAAATCACTTGGAAAAGTGAACTATGATATTAAATATGCAGCAGTGATCAATACCGCAAATAATGTGATAGAGCTTACTCTTACTCCAAAAACAATGGAGCTTCAGATTCCGGTAGATGGAGTCAACAAAAAAACGGTTGTGGAATTTGTTTCTAAGCAAAAAGGATATTATGTAGGGATGGATAGAACGCTTAGATATGCGCTCACAGCAGAAAAAATTACAGTAGACGGAACAGTGGTTACTCCTTATGAAGTGATCGATTATAATTTCCCGTTCTGTATAAAAAATTCATAAATAGTATCATCAATGGATTGCACTTTATTAAAAAGATGCAATCTATTTTTGCCTGACAGTTTTATAACATCCCGGTGGATACGGAGGCAGTTGCATCATATGGAAGAAAGTAAAGAACAGATTTTGGTAAAGCACCTTCTGAAAAAGGAAGAGGCTGCCTGGAAAGAGCTTTTTGGAGCTTATTCCGGAAATCTGTCCTATGTATGCTCCCGTTATCTGGCAGAAAAAGAAGATGTTCATGATGTGCTTCAAAACAGTTTTATCAAAATGTTCCGTTCGATAGAATCTTTTGAGTACAAAGGTAGTGGTTCTTTAAAAGCCTGGATGACCCGTATCACAGTCAATGAATCTTTGAAGCATATTAAACAGAAAGGTGACTTTAAATCAGCAATTGAAGTAAATGATCTTCCGGATATCCCTAATGAAGAAGAACCGGATTTTGAAGAAATCCCCCGCGATGATATTATGATGATGATCAGAGCTCTTCCTGATGGCTACCGGACTGTTTTTAACCTGTTTGTATTTGAGAAAAAAAGCCATAAAGAAATTGCCGGGCTGCTGGGAATTGCAGAGAATTCTTCTGCATCACAGTTTCACCGTGCAAAAGGATTGCTTGTTCAGAAAATAAAAGAATTTAAAATGTCAAAAAAAGCACAATATGAATAACGAATGGCTAAATAATCTGCGAAGCAGAATGGATGACCATGAAGAGGACGTTCCGGAAGGGTTGTGGGATGACATCAGAGATGAATTATTTTCAGGAGAAGAAAATAGAAGCATTCCCGCATTTGTTCCTGAAATGCATGAAGGAGAAAAGGAAAAGGCAGAAAAGATAGCTGGCAGAGGTCAAAAATCCCTGTTTTATCGTATCGGAGGAATTGCTGCTGCTATTGCATTGCTGTTTTTGCTGACAAAATTATGGCCACAGAATGATACAGAGACAATGCTGTCTCAGATACAGACAAACGTGCAGAAAGAGAAAAATTCTTTAAAACCTGTACGAGCCGAACATGCTTCATCAGAAGAAATGACATCGGTGTCAGAAGCTCCATTAACTGAAAATATAGTGAATACCGGACCTTGGTTGAAAGAACAGACCCGAAAATATTTTGAACCCGTAAGGAAAAATGAGCTAAAGGATATAATTAAACTGCCAACGGCTTCAGAATCTTTTCAGCAGGAAAGTAAGATCGCTCAGAAATTATCTCCTGTTGATGATACAGCGAAAGAGCAGGTTGTGGAAAATAAAAATGATGAGGTTCTTTTTAAGCAGGAAAAAATAAAAGAAGTATATGCAGGAAATGCAACCCATCATACCAGAAAATCCAGAGACAAAAAATCATGGATGCTGGGTATGCTTACAGGCAATATGGCTTCCAATTCTGCAGAACAGCAGTTTCCGGGTTATGCTTCAATCACAGGAAAAGCGATGAACGTTGAGCAGGTATGGATGACTTCCGAATATCATGATGATCCTCTTACGGCTATACTACTGGCCAATCAAAGTCAGCCGGTAGAAGCAAGAATCAGACATAAAGTGCCGGTTACATTTGGACTTTCTGTATACTATAATTTAGGGAAAAGATGGGGAATAGGAACAGGACTGAATTATACCAAGCTGTCTTCTGAACTGCATTCCGGAAGTGACAACAATTATATTAAAGGAGATCAGACGGTTCATTATCTGGGAATTCCGGTACAGGTTAATTATAATGTCATTCAAAAAGGAAGATTCACAGGATATATTACAGGCGGAGCCCTGGTAGAAAAACCGATAGCAGGAAATATTACAACAACGTATGTTGTGAATGATGAAATAAAGGAATCCTCGAAGGAACGGCTGGACCCAAAACCTTTCCAGTTTTCTGTTAATGCGGCAGCAGGCCTGCAGGTGAAACTCATTGACAAGGTTGGAATTTATGCAGAACCGGGAATAGGATATCATTTTAAAGAAGAGAATGCTCCGAATACCATTTATAAAGAAAAGCCCCTTCATTTTAATATGAAATTCGGAATCAGAGTGCTGCTGGATTAATGCAGCCCATTTTAAAACACCAAACTTAATAATTGATATATGAAAACAAAACTAATTTTTTTAGTGGTTTTATTATTCTCCGTTTTGGATATAAAAGCACAATGCACGCCTACAATTACCAGTGCGAGACTCGGACAAAAATATCCGGGAACGATCTTATTCTGTGATACGGAAGATGAAGTTCTTTCCACGACACAGACTTACGCAAGTTATCAGTGGTATAAACAGGAATGGACCTGGCAGACACCTAATAACAATCCATGGGTAGCCATTCCGGGAGCGACATCACAACAGTTAACCATTAGTGGCAATGACCAGCTGAATTATTTTAAGGTAGTTGTTTCCCAAGGCGACTGTACAGCGGAAAGTCCTACAGCATTTGCAGATGGCTTTGTATATGGGCTGCCGGCAATGATGACTACTTATACTCCAGGCACCTATGAAGAAAATATGGGAACAGTGAAGGTCTGCAACGGAGCTTCTGTACAGTTTGACAATATATTTCCTTTAGTATATGGCAAACATACCTGGTTCAAATGTGTGCCAGGGAGCAATCCACCGGTAGCAGGAGATCCTTGTATTATTGCAGGTGTAGTAGGAGACACCTATGTTGCAACAAGCTCAGGGAAATACGGATTTTATGCATGTACGGAATATTGTCCGGATCAGTGCCAGATGTTAGATCCGTTTGCTTTTGTTGAAGTGACTTTCGGAGATTGGGAATTCTGTAGCAATCTGGGAACTGGAGAAACAAAAATTAAAGATAATAATCTTAAAATTTATCCTAACCCTACGGCACAGCACCTTTATATCGGTAAAGAATCTGATAAAATCTATAAAGAAGTTATCATTATAGATATGTCCGGAAAACTTGTTCTGAAGAAAAATGATCACAGATATAATCAGCCGATTGATGTAAGCGGTCTGGTTCCCGGGAATTATATCATTGTTTCCAGGAGCACAGACGGAACAGAATATAAAAACAGATTTATAAAAAAATAATAGGATTATAAAATCTGAAGATGCTAAAATATTGATTGTGGGAAGGAAGATTGGATGTCTGAGGAGGGATGTTCCTTGTATTGAAGAAGAACTGAAGTGATTTATTTTAATACTTTACGCTCATAGATACATTTTCATCCTTGTTAATCTAATGACGATCATAATTACCCCAAAAAGGAATTTCCTCTTTCCGGCATCCGCTTCCTGACTTACACTTAATGTTCAGTAATTCAGATGGCATAATCTTTTTCGTTAGTTTTTAATAATGGTTGAGTCGGTACAAAGAAATTTGTACCGGTTTTTTTATTATCATCATCGTGCTTCTACAAAAATATCTGAGGATCTGTTTTCTTAAAATCTTTTTTTAAATATCTGTCTGGCTAGAATACTGTTAATATAAAACCCGGATTTTCAAAATAGTATATTCATTACTTTTACTTCAAAAACACACCATGCTGATCAAAATTTATGGAAGTGCCATTCATGGAGTGGCCGCACAGACAATTACTATTGAAGTGAATGTAGATACCGGAGGAGTAGGATACCATCTTGTGGGGCTTCCTGATAATGCCATTAAAGAAAGCAGTTACAGGATTTCTGCAGCATTGAAAAATGTAGGATTTAAAATTCCCGGAAAGAAAATTACCATTAATATGGCTCCTGCAGATCTTAGAAAAGAAGGCTCTGCTTATGATCTCAGTATTGCTATTGGCATCCTAACCGCCTCAGATCAGATATTGGCAGAGAACGTTAAAGACTTTATTATTATGGGAGAACTTTCCCTGGACGGAAGTTTACAGCCGATTAAAGGTGTTTTGCCCATTGCGATCCAGGCCAGGGAAGAAGGGTTTAAAGGAATCATTCTTCCAAAACAAAATGCCAGAGAAGCAGCCATTGTAAATGACCTCGACGTGTACGGAGTAGAAAATATCAGAGAGGTTATCGACTTTTTCAACGAAGGAAAAGCGCTTGAAAAAGTGACACTGGATACCCGAAAAGAATTTCATGAAAAGATCAATGATTTTCCTTTTGATTTCTCTGAAGTTAAAGGCCAGGAAACAGCCAAAAGAGCGATGGAAGTAGCTGCAGCAGGCGGACATAATATTATTCTGATCGGCCCGCCGGGAAGTGGGAAAACAATGCTGGCCAAAAGAGTTCCCAGTATTTTACCTCCTCTGACATTGAAAGAAGCGCTGGAAACAACAAAAATTCACTCTGTAGCCGGGAAAATAGGAACAGAAACATCATTGATGACTGTTCGTCCCTTCAGATCTCCGCACCATACTATTTCTGATGTTGCCCTGGTGGGAGGAGGAAGTTACCCTCAGCCCGGAGAAATTTCCCTTGCTCATAACGGAGTTTTATTTCTCGATGAAATGCCTGAATTTAAAAGAACGGTGCTGGAAGTAATGAGGCAGCCTCTGGAAGATCGTGAAGTAACAATTTCAAGAGCCCGGTTTACGGTCAACTATCCTGCAAGTTTTATGCTGGTAGCTTCTATGAATCCCAGCCCTAGCGGGTTCTTTCCCGATGACCCTAATAATACCTCATCCGTTTATGAAATGCAGCGGTACATGAACAAACTTTCAGGGCCTCTTTTAGATAGGATAGACATTCATATTGAAGTTCAGAAAGTAGAATTTGAACAGCTTTCCGAAAAAAGAAAAGGTGAAAAGAGTAAAGATATCAGAGACCGTGTACTTAAAGCAAGAGATATTCAGAATAAAAGATATCAAAACCTCAATATCAGCAGTAATGCGCAAATAGGGCCTAAGGAAATTGAAGCGTATTGTGAACTGGACGAAACTTCTTTCGGTCTTATCAAATTAGCTATGGAAAAGCTCAATCTTTCGGCAAGGGCTTATGACAGGATTCTTAAAGTCGCCAGAACAATAGCAGATCTTGAAGGATCTGAAAATATCCTGTCGCATCATATTTCTGAAGCCATACAATACAGAAGTCTGGACCGTGAATTCTGGAATGGTTGATTTTATTCTATTTCGTTGATTTAAAACTAAATACTAAGTTTTATTTTCATAAGTTTAATTCTTACCTGTGAGTTTAACATAGGAATTATGTAACACATAGGTTGAAATATTATGTTAAGTTTGATTACCAAATTATTTATAATATCATATTATGGAAGTCAAATTCATAAATACTGCATAGAAAGCGTACCTCATTTATAAGGATAGAAGAAATATATTCTTACTTCTTTTTGAATAAATACATAATGTTTGAATGCAGAATGCCGATCCACTCATACAGAGGTCGGTGTATAACCTGTATCATTCAGTTTTGAGAAACTAATAAAGAAAACACATGTAGTAAATAAACGGTGGTTATTCCTCATGTCTTTACTTTTTAAATGCTTTCTATAGTTGAAACTCCACTCACAAATTTTTAAACCAATCCAAATCAAATTATTATGTCAAACACAATTCCCTCATCAGGAACCTTATCGATAGGTTCAGCGGTATTACTGTCTTCTGAAGACAGAGAAAAATTGCTCAACGGATTTAATAAAACCAGTTGGGATTATCATCATGAAGAAACCCTGGAATCTCTTTTCCGGAAACAGGCAATCCTTCATCCTGATAAGACTGCTGCGGTTTATCAGAATCAGAAGATTACGTATGGAGAGTTGGATCAGAGAAGCAATCAGGTAGCCAACTTATTACTGAGCCATGGTATCAAAGAAGGAAAATATGTTCCCATCTGGCTGGACCGCTCTTTAGAATGGATCATTGCTGTACTTGGAGTTATCAAAACAGGTGCGGCCTACGTTCCAATAGACCCTGCTTATCCTGTCAAAAGAGTTGAATATATTCTTTCCGACACCACTGCCGATCTTATCATTACCAATCAAATTCTTGGAGAACTTTTATCAGAAACCGAAAAGGTAAAAGTATTTGATCTGAGCAATATGGAGAATCTTAATCAGTTATCATCAGAATATCCAGGAATTAATATCCATCAGAATGCCCTTGCATATACCATTTATACTTCAGGCTCGACGGGTAAACCCAAAGGTGTAATGGTTAGCCATCAGGCCATACAACATCTGGTAACATGGCACAACCATCATTTTCATGTGGATCACAGTTCAAAACTGACTCTCGTGGCGGGATTGGCATTTGACATTTCTGTGTGGGAAATATGGTCGGCCCTTACTTCAGGTGCAACGGTTTTTATTGCAGACAATGAGGATAGAACAGAAGCTCAGGCGTTGGTAGATTACTACAGAAAAAATTATATTACCCATGGCTTTGTGCCTACTGTTCTCGCTCCTTCTGCAGTGGATATTACCCGCAATTATAATGACCTGAAGCTCAAATATCTCTTTACAGCAGGTGAGAAGCTAAAGCCGGTACTTACTTCAGAATTAAGCTATGAGCTGGTGGATTATTATGGTCCCACAGAATGTACCGTATACGCTACTTATAAAAAAGTGAAAGATATTAACGGGAAATATGTATCATCTATTGGCAGACCCATTGCCAATGCAAAAGCCTATATTTTAGGTGAAAACAAGGAATTGCTGCCCGTAGGAGCTGTTGGAGAACTCTGTATTGGAGGAAATCTTTTAGCAAAAGGGTATCTTAATAATAAAGAACTTACGGATGCCAAATTTATTACGAATCCATTCAATGAAGCAGAGAAAATCTACCGTACGGGAGACCTGGCCAGATGGAAACAGGATGGTGAGATTGAATTCCTGGGAAGAATTGATAATCAGGTAAAAATCCGGGGATTCAGGGTTGAACTTGGGGAGATAGAACGTTCACTGATCCGGCAGGAAAATATTAAAGAAGCTGTGGTTATTGGTAAGGAAACGGAAGGAAGTACCAAATACCTGATTGCTTTTGTTGTATTAAAACCCCACGTGACAACAGATATTTCATCAATCCGGAATGCTCTCAAGGCAGAGCTTCCAGGGTATATGGTTCCTGCACAGATTATTTTTATAGATAAAATCCCGTTAACAGCAAATGGTAAAACAGATACTCAGGTCTTAAAAGATCTGGCCGATAAAGAAGTAAAAGAATTGGTTTCATCTGAACCGCCAACTAACGAGACAGAGAGAATTATTACAGATGTCTGGTCGTCTGCTTTGGAGCGGCCTGTTATTAATATTACAGATAATTTTTTTGATATCGGAGGAAACTCACTGCTGGTTGCAGTTGTTGCAGTAGCTTTACAAAGAAAGCTGGATGTGAAGGTGTATCTGCGTGATATCTATCAGTATCCGGTACTGCAGCAGCTGTCGGAAGTTCTTATTGAGAGATCCGGAGAAACCAGAGAAGCCATCCCCGCGGAAGATGTGGAGCCCTATGTAGAACTTCAGAAAGATGTGTATCTCGCCCCCGGAACTGTTTTTGCCGGCGGATTTGATCCTCAGCAGGTGGAAAATCCTGCCGCTATATTTTTAACGGGAGCTACAGGATTTGTAGGAATTCACCTGTTGCAGGAACTTCTGGATACTACAAATGCTGATATTTACTGCCTTGTAAGAGCTCAGGATGAATTTTATGCGATGGAAAAGATTGACAAATGCTTTAAACAATACCATATTCCACATAATCCTGAACAGAAATCACGGATCATTCCTGTTATCGGAGACCTGACCTTGCCATCCTTAGGATTGTCTCAGGAAACATTTACAAAGCTTGCCAGGCAAACCGATCTGATTTATCATTCCGGAAGTTCCGTCAACTTTATCGAACCGTATTCCTATATGAAAGCTCCCAATGTAGAAGGATTACGGGAAGTTATAAAACTGGCGGGAGCAGAAAAAACAAAATGTCTCGCCTTGCTGTCAACTATTTCCGTATACAGCTGGGGACACATTTTTACCGGAAAAAAGGTAGTGCTTGAATCTGATGATATTGAGCAAAACCTGATGTCTGTAAGCAAAGATATCGGATACGTCAGAAGTAAATGGGTGATGGAAGCGGTTGCCGATTTAGCAGCAAAAGAAGGACTGCCATTGATTACTTACCGTCTCGGATATGCTATGTGCCATAGTGAAACAGGAGCAAGTGCATCTTACCAATGGTGGTCCGGATTGGTGAAAAACTGTATAGAGTTCAAATCTTACCCTGCACTTACAGAGCTTAGAGAAGGTCTTATCACCGTAGATTATATGACCAAAGCCATGGCTCATATCACAAAAAATAAAGACGCGATAGGCAAAAAATTCAATCTGATTGCCCGTCCGGAAACCGATCTCACTTTAGAAGAATTCTTTGAACTTCTGAAAAAATATTATCCTTTCACACTCGAAAATCTTCCTTATAAAGAATGGAGAAAGCAGTGGGAAGATGACAGTAAGAACAGGTTGTATCCATTAACAAGTCTTTTCAGGGACAATATTCATGAAGGCTTATCCACTGTAGAACTTTACCAGAATACTTATATATGGGATTGTTCCAATGTTATTCAGTATCTGGAGGGATCAGGCATTCAGGAACCGGTATTTGATAAAAAAATGCTGGACTCCTACTTAAAATATCTCGGAATTCCGGTTGAATAGTATTGAATCATTGAAAAAGCCCAGACAGAATATGTTTGGGCTTTTAATTTTTATTCGGCAAATACGTCAGGTTTTGTCGCAGTGGACGAGGATATTTGTATCAGGATAATGAAAAAATCTTATTTCATTTTTTTAATTAACTGAAAACCAAACAGGATAGATGAATAACGTTATTGTATTGTCAAAAGATTTCGCTGCCAATGAAAGTGCAGTGGTGGATATTAAATCCCGGGGATTTGTAAATCCATTGGGAGTTCTTACCTTTCAAAACAAAACAGGACAGTCTGCACAATTTCTATGGCAGGGAGATACATTCTATAACAGAGAAAATGCTGGATATTTTAAAGAAATAAATAACGACCTGGGAGTGAAGGTAAGCCATTATGAAGGCTTTATAACCGTTACCAATGGAGGAGGAAAACAATATCTGGAAGGAGCACTGAAACAATAATAAAATGTATACACTTTTATTTTCCGAACAGCATAATAAAAAAGGTCAAACAATATTGTCTGACCTTTTCTTATCTGAAGATTAGTTGATGGTTACTTTAATCACATTCTGTACAGCAGGAACAGGATATTGGATTCCTACTTTGGAAATACTCATGTTTTCACTTTGTGGAGTTCCGCCAAACAGCGCCTGGTGATTTCCCGCTCCCGGATATTGATCAATACCAGTTCCGGAATCAAATAATGAAGTTTTTGAACTAAGGTCTCCTTTAGTATTCGCATCAATATTTTGTTCATTGGCATAGAACCAGTCATTGGAAAATCCGAACATTGTTACGTAGGCAATTTTATCGCCCAGCTCAGCATTAAAACTTGTTGTTACTTTGCTTCCCGGTGCTACAGGAGCACTCCCCGCAACATATACACCTTTCACATCAGATAGAGATTTCAGACTATTTTGAAGCTTGGTTACGTTTCCGAACTGTGCAATGTCTTTCAGGCCTATTCCGCTGTCTGATTTTCCTAATTCATAAATTGGATTTTTATCCCCGCGGTAAACAACCACCAGGGCAGGAGAAAGCCCGGTCATAATTCCTGTGTTGGCGTTCAGTTTCGTTATCATTTTACTTATATTTCCCATTTGAGCAATATCTGTAATCTCAGGATTTGATAAAGCATCAGGAGTAAAAAACGGAGCACTGTTCAGCAGTTGAGAGCCGTTATAGTTGGAAACCGCCCATACACCTGGAGAAAAAGGAGTTTCGTTGGCCGTTCCGCCGGATGTATTGGTAATCGTGAGGGTAAATTCCGAACTTACATCATTGTAAGAGAGATTGAGCTTCATAAGCTGGGAAGCATTGACATTAGGAACCTGCATGACAGGCTTGCTTTCAGCTTGTCCGGTGGTATCATTTTTAGTTCCGTTATCCCATAACCGGACGCTTGAAGAAACATCTCCGGTAATAGCATTTCCATTGGCATCAAACAGTTTGATACCTGGCTGCTGCGAAGCAAAAAACCAGTCTTTTGAAGCTCCATACATGGTGGCAAACATTAAAGCCTGAGTTTTTCCTGCACTGAATGTAACAGAAACCGATTGTCCGGGCATAATCACAGGAGGGGTTCCTGTTCCCTGAAAACTTCCGCTTTGCACAAAATCTTTGGGAGTTACAACGTTTTTAAAAGTAATAGTTCTTTGAAAAGCCATATCCGTTATCATGCCATTATCCGAATCACGGCATGAAGAAAGAGTGAATGCAGCTAGAGTAGCTGCTGCTAAAACTGATGTTCTGAAAATAAACCTGTTCATAAAAGTAAATTTTTATAGTTATAATTGATATCTGTAACTATAGTCGGCTACTTTTTGTGATCCTGACAAAAAAATATTTTCTTAATTCAGTTTTTTTTCAGGTATAGTTTTTTAGAATGAAAAATAAAATCAATTATATTCCCTTTTTTCCGTCCAGAATCATCCGGATCATTTTTATCTTTCGGTTTTCTCTGGTTTCAGGTTTCCTGGCTTCCTCAATCCAGCGGATGTATTCCTTTCTGTGGGTGTAGCTCATTGCATCAAATAAGGCTTTTGCTCCCGGATTTTCTTTAAAAATAAGGGCAATATCATCTGCAATTTCAACCACTCTTTCCTCCTTGTCTTCAATAAGGGATACGGAAACCTCATCTCCGAAGGTTTTACCAAGTTGCTTTCTGATCTCCTGTGTCAAACCTAAAATATGACAGTCGGATTTCATTTTGGCAAGACTTCCGCGGTATTCAACTTTATCATCAAACAGGACTTTTATCTTTACCTGTCCTTTTTTGTGAAACAATTTCTCTGTAGAGAATGGAAATTCTACAAACGCAGCATTCATTGCTCCGTTCTGCTGGATAATGGCTGTAAATTCGATACGTTCAGGATTCATGATAAATATTTTAATAATCAAAAATAAAAAAACCGTGAAAGTAAATTTCACGGTTTCAAAAATATATCAGATAAGATGATTATTTTTTAACTTTCTTAGGCATTGTTGTAGTACCTGAATTTTTAGTTTTTGTATCCGCCGGAGTATTGGCATCTCTTACAAGCTTCAGCTCGTCAACTAATCTTCTTGCACCTGCAAACTTATCGATTGTCCAAAGAACAAAACGAACGTCTACGTTGATGGTTTTCTGCCATTCAGGCTCGAATACGATATCACCGCTTAATGCTTCGCTGTTTCCGTCAAAAGCGATACCGATAAGGTTACCGTCTCCGTCAATTACCGGAGAACCGGAGTTACCCCCTGTAATATCGTTGTTAGAAAGGAAGTTTACAGGCATATAACCTGCAGCATCAGCATACTGACCGAAATCTTTAAGGTTGTAAAGATCAATCACTCTTTGAGGAAGATCAAATTCTTCATCACCTTTCTTGTATTTTCCAACAAGACCAGTCATATCTGTATAGTAGTTATCCGTAATTCCGAAATAGTTTCTGTCATTTCTGATAGGTAATTTATCTACAGTACCGTAAGTTAATCTCATTGTCGAGTTAGCATCCGGGTAGAATTTTTTCTCAGGCATAGCTTTCATTAATCCCGCTAAGAACAGACGGTTGTTTTTTGCAAAGTTGTCATCTATTTTTACAAATCTGTCTGTGCTTATCTTTTGATCAGCAACAATTCCGTTAGCTGCTTTCCAAAGCGGGTCAGCATCAAGCTTCAATGCATCCGGGTTCAATAAGAAGTTCGTTGCAGAAGTCTTATTAGCGAAGATTGAAGAATATGCCAAATTAGAAACCGTTTTAGCATCCAGTCCTAAAATAGTAGCAGAAGCAACTTCCGGGTTTTTAACTCTTGCCTGGTAAAGGCTGGTCATAGCAGCAAGCATTTCTCCTTCCAAAGCTGGATTGAAGTTTTCATAAGCAGCTTTGATAGCCGCTTCTGTTTTAGCTTTCATCGCTAATCTTCCCTGCATATCCTGAGCAGCATATGCTTTAAGAGCAGATCCTACCTGAGCAGCAAGGGTAATATATTTTGCATTTCTTGTAAATTGAGTCGCATAGTTTCTTTCAACATTTCTATCAGAAACCTGCTTGTAGTAGATACCAATATCTTCTAAAACGCCATTGTACTGATCATTTCCTGGCATTGCAGCCCACTTATTGTAAGTTTCCTCAATCTTTTGTTTGTCAGAAATAGTTCCGTTTTTCTCTACGGCATCAATAGTTCCCTGTCTGTTTTTCCAGTAGTTAGCTACAGAAGCATATTGAGAAGCATAGTTAAGCTGAGTTGCCTTATCCTTGTCCATGTATTTTTTCATAACATCCATAGCCAGTTTAGAAGCTTCAACCCATGCCGGGTAATCTTTAGTTACCATCTGCTGAATTCCGTAAGAAGTCAGGTAACGGTTTGTTCTTCCAGGATATCCTAAGATCATTGAGAAGTCACCAGGCTTAATTCCTTTAAGAGAAACCGGAAGGAAATGCTTAGGCTTCAGCGGAGTATTGCTTGGAGAATATTCAGCAGGATTTCCTGCAGCATCAGCATACACTCTGAAAACGGTGAAGTCTGCAGTGTGTCTTGGCCATTCCCAGTTATCTGTATCTCCTCCGAATTTTCCTAATGATGAAGGCGGAGCACCTACCAATCTGATATCTTTATAATCCTGGTATACGAAATAGTAGAATTCATTTCCGTTGAAGAAATCTTTTACGACTACCGTATATTTTCCGTTTTCAGAGTTTTCTGTCTGAATAGCCTTAGTTTCAGCATCGATAGCAGCTTTTCTCTCTGCTCCGGTCATATTGTTGTTTAGCTTAGAATTGATTCTTTGCGTAGCATCATCCATTCTTACTAAAAATCTTACATAAAGATCCTTTGCATTGAACTCGTCTTTCTGTTTCATTGCCCAGAAACCGTTCTTCAAATAATCTTTTTCTGGTGTAGAAGCCGCAGCAACAGCACCGTAACCACAGTGGTGGTTGGTAAATATAAGTCCTTTATCCGAAACAATTTCCCCTGTACAGAAACCACCGAAACTTACGATAGCATCTTTTAAGCTTGAATTGTTCACTGAATAAATTTCTTCAGGCGTAAGATGCAGACCTTCTTTTTGCATATCAACACCGTTAAGTCTTTTGATGAGCATTAGCAGCCACATCCCCTCATCCGCCCTCATCTGGGCAAAGCCCAGTAAGAAAGTGAATAGTAGAAATAGTCTTTTCATTTTATAAAATAATTTTTGTGTTGCTAATTTACTAATTTTTACGAGATTCTGTCCCGGAATGGTATGAAAATGGGATGATAATCCGCATGAAAAAGATACTATTACCACTTTTTACAGCTTTACTTTTAGGAGTTGTTTTAAATTGTTCTTCAGTACCCGCCAAAGATCCCTTTCTTCAAAGGCAATGGATGCTGGTTTCTTTTGATGATTTTTCAAAAGACCAATTAATAGCCAATAAAGCCGAATTCAATCTGACAGCCAATAAGGTAAAGGGTAAAATTCAGGCGAGCTCTTATATGGGATGCAACCGGATGTCTTTTATGACTGAATTTAAAACAGGAGGAAAAGTGGAAATCTCAAAAGGAGTGAGTACCATGAAAGCCTGTCAGGATATGAATCTTGAAATGTCTTTTCAGAAGAAAATAGAAACGATGACTCATTATTCTATTGAAGGGCATTTTCTTACTTTATCCGATGATTATGGAAATTCAATGAAATTTGTAGCTGCTGATTGGGATTAATGATGCTCCCTTACCATACAAAAGTCCGCCTTGCAGCGGACTTCTTTGTTTGAAAAATCTAGTTTGGTTATCAGCTTTTTGAGGTTATTAGCCTTTGAGAGTTATTAGTTTTTGGGAATCGTTTTTTTTATTTCTTCCAGAGTTGCTGTGTTAGGCAGCCCGGTAACATTCATTTTTGTGTTCCTAGAATTTGTAGTATTGTGATATGCCTGTCTGTTGGGAATTGTTTTTTTAAGGTCTTCAAGACTAGCTGTGTTGGGAAGAAGCTTGCCTGAATTGTCTGCAGCTGCTTTGGTTTTGGATTCCTGTTTTTTTACTTCAAGGCTTTGATCAGAAGCAAGACCTGAGTTTACGGTTTTCTTTTCATTATTTTCCTTAGCTTCCTGCATGAGTTTAGCCTGCTGTTCCTGTGCCTGTTTTACAACCAATGTCTGATCTTCCTCTGTCGGAGCTGCCTTTTTATTTTCCTGCGCATAGATAATAGTGCTTAAAAATAATAACGGGATAATGTATGCTATTTTCATGACGGTTTATTTTATGTTGACTAATACTTGAATTTTTCCAATCTCTTTTTGGTCATAATCCTGAAGTGCTTTTCCGATTACCTGTCCTATTTTTACCTTTTTGATATCTGCTTTCATGGCAACACCTGCTTTAGATGAAGTTACCAAAAGGTCTCCTCTTTTTATTTTTCCGTTCTCAAGACATACCTTGGTCGGAATGACACCAATGACACCCATTGGAACTTTATCAGAAATATCAGTGTCAATATGTTCTTCTGTGAGAAGTACACCAGGTTTGGTAGCATATACACCTGCCACAAGACCAGAATAAGGTGTTGATGATTTTTCAACGGTTCTGTCTGCGCTGGTTGAGATGACCAGAATATCACCGGGTTCATACTGGGCAATACTTCCGTTTACATCAAACGCTTCAGCAACGTCAGCACCGCTGTTTTGAGTTCCGCCGTTAAAAAATCCACGTCCTGCAGAATTGATTCTTGCTACATTCACTGTACCCGGATTTCCGGACTTAAATAAAGCAATAGATCCGTTGCTGTGGGTTTCAACAGTAAGTGCTGGATTGGTATTGGCCGTATTGTAATTTACAAATCTTGCAGCTCGTCCTTGTCCAAAATTAGGAACCCAGGCATAGATAGCGTTTCCTGTTCCGTCTGCAGTTGTTTCTACACCATCTCCCGTGTTGGATGCATTGGCGGTGATACCATTACCGTTGCCATCTGCAATGGCAATCAAGGCAGGACCATTTCCTGCAGGATTGGATGCGTGGAAAAGGCCTGCGTATCCTCCGGTTCCGGAAGATACTCCATAAATTCCTGCTGTGCCGAAGTTGGCAAACTGTGAATTGACTTCTCCTCTTACTGCAGGAGAGGTTCCGGTCACTTTATCTACCTTGAAATTACCTGCAATACCGTTTCCAACAGTGGTTACAGTAATAACATCGCTGGTGTTTGATTCATTGAAAATATTAAATCGTCCGGCACGTCCTGTAGCAAAAGTAGGAACCCATGCATAAAGCGCATTTCCGGCACCGTCAATATTGGTTTCAACCCCATTGCCGTCTTTACCTGCATTGGCTGTAATGGCGTTACCGTTACCATCTGTCAAAGCGATCAGTGATGCTCCGTTTCCGGCAGGATTGGAAGCATAGAATAGCCCGGCTCGTCCTCCGGTTCCGGATGAAACACCAAAAATAGCGGCAGCACCAAAATTTCCAAAAATAGTATTGACTTCCCCTCTTACAGCAGCTCCAACACTATTGGTATTATTGAGTACAAAAGAAGCAGCATTCCCTTTGGTATTATCAGGGATGTTTCCATTTCCGTTAGATGCCACTTCAAAAGTATTAGCATCAGTATTTGTATTGTTGAAATTTTCAAATCTTCCCGCACGTCCGGTACTGTTATTTAAACCTACCTGACCGTAAACACCGATACCCGTTCCGGATGTATTGGTCGCTACAAATCCTCTTACTCCATATCCGCCTCCGTCATTACGGCCTACGACTGCTCCGGCAATATCACTGGTGGTTCTGCCCACTACAGCTTCACCACCACCGTTGTTATCACCTACAACACCGGCGGAAGTCTGTGCGGAAGTTATTCCATGCAGTCCAAATCCGGCTCCTGTAGAACTTCTGACTCCGGCTCCGTTTCCTGAAGTGGTAACATTGATAACCGTACCGTTTCCTACACTGGATGCACTGAGGGCAACATTATTATTCGCATTATTAAAGATTGAAATACTTGCGGGAATCCCGTTATTACTGGTAGCGGTAAGACCTGTTCCTGTATTACTGTTGGCGTAAACCCCGGTTCCGTTGGCGCTGGCATTACCATATACACCCAGCCCGTTCGGAGTAATTCCATATACTCCCCAGCCGCTTCCGGCCTGGCTTCCGTAAACCCCGACTCCAAGTCCTCCTGTACCATTGTTAATACCACGTACAGCACTGGAAAATCCACCGGGAGAAGCACTGTTTACAATTCCTCTTATTGCAGAAATATTGGATGTAGTAGTATTATTTACTCCCTCCAGGGAAGTACCATCTCCATCGTTGATCAATGAAAACAGAGCCGAAGCATTATTAACCGTTGTGCTGTAAGGAATGGCAAAGCTTCCGCCACCGCCTCCTGCAGATTTGGCATACATTGCATAAGGAACACTTAACAGCTGGCTGGTTCCTACTATGGTATAGCTGGTTCCTCCGGCAGGATCTGTTTCTGTTTTTAAGTAATAGCTTCCTGCAGGCCAGTTGATGGTAGCGAATGTTCCTGTAAGTACAGTTCCGGTTCCTATTTCAAGACTGATAAGCCCGTTGGCATTCGTATTTCCGGTGAGTCTTTCAGAGTAGACTGCGGCTCCGGCAGGAGATCCCTGTAATATGCTTGCTTTTACAGCAATGGCCTGATTGACTAAAAGTTGTCCGGATCCGTTTCTCATGACAGCCTGGTAGCTCATTTTTTCCGGAGCCTGAGAAAGTCCCATAAAGAAACCTATCAGAATCCAAAACAGTAATAATATTTTTTTCATGGCATTTTATTTTTTAATGATTTTAAAAGTTTTGATATTTTCCCCATTTTGGGTAATTCTGATAATGTACATAGCAGAAGGAAGTGAGGAGAAATTAAGCTCAGATTTTGATTGTGAAATCTTATCTTTTTTTACCAGCTTGCCCTGAGCATCAAATAGCTGATATTCTGACCCTTTAAAATTATTTGAAGTAAAATCCAAATACAGATAATCTTTAAAAGGATTAGGATATAACAAAATGTCTTTGAGTTCAGAGGAATTTTCCAGAGTGGTAAGTGTGATGATTTCGTAAGGCTGTTGAACACCTTCGAGAACTTGTCCTGTTCCTTTTTCGAGGTAGGTTGTCTGGCCCACACTGTAAGAAACAAAACCATTAGCTGCTGATGCATCCAGTCCGGTTGCCAAAACTGCAGATTGTGCGTGCAGTATGGGGATGGAAAAGACAGACAGAATAATACAGTAAATAGATATTCTTTCCATGGATAACAGTTTTGGTGATTAATAGATGTGTTTTCTTGGGGAATTTGGGAAGACTAAATTACCACCTATCTCCATTGATTGGCAGGAAAATAGACCAACGGCAGAAATAATCGACCAATGGCATTGGTGAATTATTATGATGTGTTTTTAAGGATTAAAAAAGGAAAGATTGTCCTTGTAAGTTCGGCCAATAGGAAGTTTTATACGATGTGGAAGTTCTATTTCGTGACAGCTTTTTCCGCGGATAAGATGACGTGGGACAGCATAGCTTCTGTGTATTCTGACAAAAGAATTAAAAAAACTTTTTTGCAGAAGATTTCCCAGCGAATGTAAAATACAATGATTTTTTTCAAGTGTGATGATTCTGGTGTAATCTTTCAGAGCTTCCAGGTAGAGAATATCTTTCATTTTAATCTGAAAAACATGACCACCTTCTTTTATTTTGATGCAGTTTTCTCCCACCATGGCATCATAGCATTCACATTTTTCTTTTACTTCAAAAAAATCAAAAAGCTTTTCCATGGAATAATGAAAGCGTTCTGCGGTAAGCGGTTTGGTAATAAAATCTAAAGTATTAATCTCAAAAGCGCCGGCAGCCAGTTCGGGATGAGAGCTTACGAAAATACAGGCAGGGATCTTATGGGCCAGCTTTCTGAACTCAAGACCGTTCATCCCCTTTAAATTGGTTTCGGTAATCAGGAGATCAACAGGAATGTCAAGATAGGGAACTGCCTTTTCAGCAGAGTCGAAAGTGGCAACAATTTCAATGTTTTGATATTGCCTGATATAATGCTGAAGAACCAGCCTGTCCAGTTCATCATCATCAATAATCATACATTTGATATGGGTAACCATGATATTCCGGAGATTAGTTTTTGATTTAAATAATTAAAAATCAGAAATTTATTATATAAAGTTATTGATTTTTTATAAATCATTCATCAGTAAACTTAAATTTATATTAAAATATGTTATTAAATAAAAATTGATTTTGTTTTTTTTCTGAAAAATATTAACTTGTAAAAATCATAAACATAGACAGAATTTAATGTTAGAAAAGAAAGAACATAACTATGAGAAAGCTGTCCTGGTGGGTGTTATTACCCAGAATCAGGATGAAGAAAAACTGACGGAGTATTTGGATGAACTTGAGTTTTTAGCTTTCACAGCAGGAGCAACCGTACAAAAGCGCTTTACCCAAAAATTAACTCAGCCTGATTCCAAAACCTTTATCGGTAGCGGAAAAGCCATCGAGATAAAAGAATATGTAAAAGAAAACGAGATCGGAACTGTAATTTTCGATGATGAACTCTCTCCTTCACAGCTTAAAAACCTGGAAAGGGAAATGGAGGTTAAAATCCTGGACCGTACCAATCTTATCCTTGATATTTTTGCCCAGAGAGCACAGACTTCTTATGCAAGAACTCAGGTGGAGCTGGCACAATACCAGTATCTTTTACCACGACTGACAAGAATGTGGACCCACCTTGAGCGTCAGAAAGGGGGAATCGGGATGAGAGGTCCCGGAGAAACGGAGATTGAAACTGACCGTCGTATTATCCGTGACAGAATTACATTGCTGAAAGAGAAACTGAAGACGATAGACAAGCAGATGGCTACCCAGCGTAACAACCGTGGGAAAGTGGTTCGTGCTGCTTTGGTAGGATATACCAACGTAGGGAAATCTACCCTGATGAATTCCATTTCAAAATCTGAAGTTTTTGCCGAAAATAAATTATTCGCTACGCTGGATACCACGGTAAGAAAAGTAGTAATTGGAAATTTACCGTTTTTGTTGACAGATACCGTTGGGTTTATCAGAAAACTTCCTACTCAGTTGGTAGAATCTTTTAAATCTACATTGGATGAGGTTCGTGAAGCTGATCTTTTGATTCATGTGGTGGATATTTCTCACGAAAGCTTTGAAGATCATATAGAATCTGTAAATCATATCCTGATGGAAATCAACGCTCATCAGAAGCCAATGATCATGGTTTTCAATAAAATTGACGATTTCAGCTATGAGAAAAAGGATGAAGATGATCTTACGCCTTCAACCCGTAAAAATATTTCTCTTGAGGAATGGAAAAAGACGTGGATGGCAAAGTCAAAGTATCCGACAGTTTTCATCTCTGCATTAACGAAAGAAAACTTCCCGGAAATGAAGAAAATGATCTATGATGAGGTCATGAAGATTCATATTTCCAGATTTCCATACAACGATTTTCTTTTCGAATATTTCGACAACGACGAAGAAGAAAGCAACAATTAATGAAGTATCACTTTTTCCTTTTATTCACCCTATTTTCGGTTTTTGGGTTCAGCCAGAAATCAAAAATTGATTTAAAAGCTATTGAGAAAAGTCTCAGGACTTCCGATTCTCCGTACAATTACGAGAAGCTTATTTTCAAATTTAAAGGATACCCAAAGTCTCTGGATAGTATAGAAGCTCAATATCTGTATTACGGAAGAAATTTTAGGAGCGATAAAATAAGCACATCGGGAGACAGCTTTAAAAGTCTTGTAGAAGCCTTTAAGCAAAATAATTTTGCAGACTGTATCAAGCAGGGAAAAGCTTTGTATGGTAAAGATCCTACCAACCTGGATATTCTGTTGATCCTTCTTAGGGCCTATGATTCGGTAAAAGATGGAAATAACTTTGTACACCATCTGAACCAGTTCCGTACCCTTACCGAAGGAATAAGAAGTTCCGGAGACGGAAAATCCGAGAAAACAGCCTATATCGTCAATTCGGTAGGAGATGAGTATATTCTGCTCAACATTCTGAATATTGGACAGGATTATACCAGGAGTTCAAAAGCTTCTAAAGATGCGATGTTTGATATATGGGAAAAGGACGGGAAGCAGATTTATATCAAAATACTCTATTTGGAACTCACCAATTAATCTTAAAATAAAAACACTTAGTGGAATTATATTATTCATTTTCAGCATTAATCGTATTAGCATCCATATTTGCCTATCTTAATTATAGGTTTTTAAAACTTCCGAGTACCATCGGAATTATGGTCATTGCCATTGTGGTTTCCATTTTTCTGGTCCTTTTCGGAGAAACGGTTCTTCCCAGAACTTTCGGACATCTTCATAACCTGATGAACGGAATTGATTTTACAGAAGTTCTGATGGGTGCCATGCTTAATTTTCTGCTCTTTGCAGGAGGAATTCATATTAATATTAATGACCTCAAAGAACAGTTCAGACCTGTAGTAATATTTTCCACAGTAGGGGTTGTGATTTCTACTTTTGTAGTAGGATTTGGAATGTTTTATCTGCTTCCTTATGTGGGTGTTAAACTTCCTTTTATCTACTGTCTTGTTTTCGGTGCCTTGATTTCTCCTACCGATCCGGTAGCGGTTCTGAGTGTTCTGAAGCAAGCCAATGTATCCAAATCACTGGAAACAAAAGTGGCCGGAGAGTCTCTTTTCAATGACGGTATGGCAGTTGTGGTCTTTACAGTGATTTTGCAGCTGGCGATCGGAAAAGAAGTGGATCTGAGTGTTGAAACGATAGGATTGCTTCTCCTTAAGGAAGCTGGTGGAGGTCTTTTACTCGGGGTTCTGTTAGGATGGGTTACTTCAAGATTGATGCGTGAAGTGGATGATTATATTATTTCCGTATTAGTAACGCTTTCAGTGGTAATGGGAGGTTATCTTATTGCCCGTCAGATGCATATCTCAGGACCATTGACTATGGTGGCGGCAGGATTATTTATGGGAAATTTCAACAGAAGTTTCAAAATGAAGTCTGTTACCCAGGATTATCTGATCAAATTCTGGGAATTGATTGATGAAATCCTGAATGCTGTATTATTCCTGTTTATTGGGTTTGAACTTTTGATGATTAAAGATCTCAGACATTTCATGATTCCGGGCTTAGTGGCCATTGTGGTAGTTTTGCTGGCAAGATTTATTTCGATCTGGGGACCTACAAAATTTACTTCCCTGAGAAGAAGTTTCAGTCCGCAAACGGTGAAAGTGCTTGTTTGGGGAGGAATTCGTGGCGGAGTTTCCATTGCATTGGCGATGTCTGTTCCTAAAAGTGAATACAGTGAAATTATTTTAAGTATTACCTATTGTGTTGTCGTATTCTCAATCATTGTTCAGGGACTTACCATTGCTAAAGTGGCCAATCCGAATAAGATCGCGAAAGAGGAAGAAGAACAGGAGAATATTGCAGTAGAGGAGAAAGTGTAGATCTGACAGCCAATTATAAATATGAGTATCGTTAAAGAAATACAGGAAGCCCTTGCTGTTTTATCCATTCCCGAAAAGGCAGAGTTTTTTCCGAGATTTTTCAAAACAGGAAAAGGAGAATATGGCGAAGGTGACTTGTTTCTGGGCGTAAAAGTTCCGGATCAACGTTCTGTGGCCAAAGAATATTACTCAAAAATAAGCTTAAAAGAACTCAGCTCATTACTTTCTTCAACATATCACGAGCATAGGCTGACAGCTCTTTTTATGCTGATTTTAAAATTTGAAAAAACAAAAGATAAGGCGATAAAAGAAGAGGTGGTCGCTTTTTATCTGGATCATCTTCCTTATATCAATAACTGGGATCTGGTAGATTCTACCTGCTATAAAATTTTAGGCAGATATGCTTATGAAAATCAGAAAGAAAGCCTTCTTAAGCAACTCTCGGAATCTGATGAGATGTGGCATAAAAGGATTGCTGTAGTGGGAACAATGCATTATATAAAAAAAGGATCATTTGATCTGACCAAAGAATTTGTCACCAGAAATCTTAAACACTCCCATGACCTGATGCATAAAGCAAATGGATGGCTGCTAAGAGAAATGGGAAATAAAAATGAAGGAGAACTGATCAGCTATCTGAATCTGCACTACAAAGAAATGCCCAGAACCTGTCTTCGGTATGCTATTGAAAAACTGGATGAAGATCTTCGCCAGGATTATCTTAAAGGGCGTGTTTAAAAAATGATATACGGAAGCAATACCGTATTTTCCCCTGAAAAAGTACCGGGAAACAGCTATTTATGCCCAAAAAATCAAAGATTATAAGGATGTAAGGCTAGAATTAAGTAATTTTGTGGTTTTAACCTGATCATGAAAAAAATATTAAAACTATTTCTACTTCTGCTTCCCCTGCTTTTTTTAACAAGCTGCTTCGATATCCTGGATAAGGTGAACGTAAAAGCTGATGGTACAGGAGAATATACTATTATTCTTAACGCCAGTAAGAGCAAGACAAGACTGGCTTCCATCTCAAAAATGGAAACCATCAACGGAAAAAAAGTTCCTAAAAAGTCAGAAATTGAAAATAAAATCAATGAAGCTGCCAGAATTTTTAAAGGAACTCCTGGAATCAGCAATGTGAAAACCTCCATGGATTTTGATAATTACATCATCAAACTGAGCTGTAATTTCAAAAAAATCGAAAATATCAATGCCGGTCTGGAAAAACTGAAAGCCCAGAAAATATTGGGTAAAATGGTTCCAACCCAGGTGTACAGCCAGAATCTTGAAAAAAAGACCTTGATAAGGAATAAAGTCAATACTTTCAAAGCTGACTATGACAAGATGAGTAAGGCGGACAAAGAGGTTTTTACTGATGCGAAATATACTTCCATTATGCAGTTTGAAACTCCAGTGAAATCACAATCGAATACTACTTATGTGCTTTCTCCCAACAAAAAGGCTCTTAAACTGGAAGCTGATATTCTGGACCTCATCCTTCAAAAAAAGCAAATTCAAAATACCATTCTTTTTCAATAAATTTCTAAACTATAGTCATGAAATCTATCTTATTAAAAACGCAAAAAATATTTTTCATACTCTTTGGCTTTACATTGGTTTTGGGCCAAAACAGTATGAAAATCCCTTCCGACGCTGTATTTTACATGGAAGTCAACGGAAAGCAGCTTAATAACAAAATCAACTGGGATAAACTGAACCCTTTGCTGCATGAGCTCAGCAAAAAGAGTAAAGAAAAGCTTTCGTGGACAGATTATTCCAAAACAGGAATTAAATACGATGCTGTCCAATACCATTACGCAAGTTTTAATGATTCTATTAAGACCTACAATACTCATTTTATCATTGATAATAAAGAAAAGTTTCAGGAGTTCATTAATTCTGTGAAGAAAAAAGGACAGGAAGTTTCCAGCAGAAAGAACTATTCTTACGTAGATATCAATGATGATGTTTTTGTGGCTTGGAACGGGAGCCGTGCTGTTCTCAGTATGATCAGCTATACCAAACCTTATAAGGATCTTTGGGCAGAAGAAGCAGTTACAGACAGTACAGCAGTTGCGGTGGTGGACTCCGCTTACGCAGAGCCGGGAGATACAGTGTATACCGAAGAACCGGAAAAACCTTTCGATTATAAAGAAGAAATTAAAAGTCTGAAAGAAGATATCAAATATCTGAAAGAAAGTATTAAAGAAAACAACAACGAGATTGCAAGAATCCAGAAAGATATCAAATACCTGGAAAAACATCATAAATATCCTGCAGAGAAGGAAAGTGCTGAGAATTCTGAAAATGGAGAGGAAATGCCTGATGCGGAATATGATGAGGAAGAAGATAAAGCCTATCAGAAAGAGCAGGACTCTATCAGGAGAGAAAACTTTAAGGTGGTTAAAAAGAACGCTGAAGATCGTTTCGACCAATATTTCAGTTCAAATTTAGAGATTGAAGTTCCTAAAGAAATGCTTTCATTCAGAGATGCCAATTCCGATGTTTTTGTGTACACAGACTATGGAAGAATTGTAAATGAAGGGATCTATGGAAAAATGACGAAGTATTATGGCTACGGACAGTTTTTCAAAAACATGTACAATTCCAATTATGTATACAATCTGTATTTCGATAAAGATAAAGTAAGACTTGTCAATAATTATCAGCACAAAAATGCTGACATTCAAAAGAATATTTCTGCCATTTATAAAGGGAAGAAAAACAAAAAACTGCTGGAGCTGATCAATGAAAAAAGTGTAGGTTACTATGCCATGAATGTGAATGGGGCAAAATGTTTCGACATGATGTACAGCCTTCTTCAGAATTCCGGGGAAAATGAATACAAAAAAGAAATGGAGCTGATCATGGAAACTATGAAGATAGTACTGGATGAAGAAGCCATTGCCAAAATTGCCCCTGGAAACGGAATCTTTGTTTTGAATGAATTAAAATCCAAAACCGTAGAATACACCGATTATGAATACGATGCTGATTTCAATGAAAAAGAAGTAAAGAAAACCAAAGAAATCGCTGTTCCTAACTTCACTTTCGCTTTTGCAACAGAGAACGAAGGCTATTGGAATCGTATTTTTGATATGCTGACCACCAATAAAAAGTTTTCTGAAAGATTCTCTAAAAAAGGAAATGTGTACACCTTTAAGGAAGAAAAAAACGGCGGTTATGTTGATCAGTTATTCTTTACTGTGAAAGATGGGGTGGTGTACTTAATGAGTGCTGCAGATAATAATTTACCGGTAAACCAATCTGATATTTCCAGAAAATGGGCAAAAGACTCTGCTAAATATCCTTTATCCGGCAGATTGGATATCAAGAAACTTTTAACAGGATTAGACAAAGAATTCAAAACTCCGAAAGAAAGAAAAACATTAGAGGCGATCAAAAAAAATGTAGGAGAGTTGTATTATAAAACGGAAGTAAAAGGAGAAAGTATCCAGACTGAAATGAACTATAACATCAAAGATTCTTCGGAAAACAGCTTAATGTATTTCTTTGATATATTCGATCAGGTTTTTAAAGCTAAAGAAACAGAAAAGAAGCCTCAAATTTTATAGATGAACAAAAAAAAGATTATTGTCCCGTTATTTTTATTGCTGGCTGTTGCAGTATATTTTATAGCTTTTCACAAAAATAAAAGTCTTCAATATATTCCTGATAATGCAGATGCAGTGATCTTAATCGACACAAAGAAATTAACGGGACAATACCTCTTCAGTTTAGCAACCCATCCTTCAAAATGGTTCGGAAGCAAAGCAAAGAGTAAAACCTCCGGTTCACTGAAAGATTCAGGAATCAGAATTCCGGATTTTCTACAGATATTTCATATTAAAGACACTAAATTTTCAGAATGGTACAGTGTTTTAGAGCTTAAAGATTCGCAAAAATTCATTACCTATTTAAAGAAACAAAACTTTGTGGCCAAAGGAAATAACCTTTTTCAGAAAGATCAGTTTTTCTTTATGATCAATGGGAACCATTGCATTGTAGGAACGTCTGACCTTGCTTTTGGAACCATTCAGAAAAAACTTCTCCACCAATCCGGACATCCTGTTTGGGAGGCAGGCCGTTTTATTCAAAATACAGTGGGAAGCATTTCATTCATTTCAGGGCAGAAAATCCAAACCTTTTCCATTAAGCTAAATGAGGATGAAATTGAAATCAATAATAATTCAAATCCGGAGATTTTTAATACGATTGCTTCAAAAGCTGAGAAAGGAAATCATTTTCTGGAACTTGAATTAGACAAAGAAAACATCAGGAATTTTACCCGTTTTTTCAAAAAAAGTATACCAGATTCTTCACAGATAACATCTTTAAAGGCTGCTGCAGATCTTAGACAGATCAATGATACCATCGTCACGTATGAATATGATGATAATTTTAATGAAGTTGAAAAAAAGACGGTTCAAAAGATTACCCAGCCCGGCTATATGATCGATATTCTGAGTAATGATCCTGAGAAAACCTGGCAGTATTTCCAGTCCGAAAAATGGATCAACAACGAAAATCAATTCACTGCAATTCCCTTTCAACCTAACAAAATCACGTCAAATAATAAAGGAGTTACGATAAAATCAACCCGGAATCCGATATCATTATCCAGCCGGTTAAAGCAAAATTATATTATGATCAGAAATAATGCTTTGCTGTATTCTTCTTTGAAAATGCTGAGTGCCAGTGAAAAAAAGATCATATCGGATATAGATTATGTATTCTATGGAAATCAGTCTGATCATTATTGGCTAAAAATAAAAGCGAAGAAAGGAGAATTACCCCTAATTTTACGGTGGTAAGCATAGAAACCGAATAAAATTTTCTTAAATGGCTCCATCAGATATCGCATTGCTCAAAACTTTTACGCATTATTTTTTGCATCTTGTTTTTCCGGTCTTTATTGCATTGATTTTTTATCGGAAAAACTGGAAAAAGGCATATTTTATTCTTCTTGCTACCATGCTGGTAGATCTTGACCATCTTTTTGCCAATCCAATTTTTGATCCTTCAAGAGGAAGCATAGGATTTCATTTCCTACATTCTTATTATGCCATTGCGGTGTATTTTTTGCTGCTGTTCTTTAAAGGAAATATCAGGATCATAGGAATTGGGCTTCTGTTCCATATGTTCACAGATTATCAGGATTTTAACTTCTGGCCTCATTAAAATATTATTAATATTTTCTTTTAATATTGAAATTATTATAGATTTTTTGTATTTTGTAGTCACGATATGAGACTAAGAGAACTTTTACATTATACCTATATTTTTCCTATTCTGGCAGTAGGATACTACTTTTCCGGTTTGATGGGAAGTGGTGTTCTTTATGATGTGCTTGCCGGTGTTTTATTAATTGGAAGTGTTTTATCTGCAGTACATCATGCTGAAGTGGTAGCTCATAAAGTAGGAGAGCCTTTCGGAACGATTATCCTGGCTCTTTGTATCACCATTATTGAAGTGGCACTTATCATCTCGCTGATGGTTGCCGGCGGAGATCAGGCGATCACGCTGGCCAGAGATACCGTTTTTGCTGCCGTAATGCTTATTCTTAATGGAATTCTGGGGATATGTATTCTGGTAGGCGGCGTTAAATATCACGAGCAGTTCTTTGCAAGGACTTCAGCAACTACTTATCTGGTGAGTATTGTTTCCATCCTGGTACTTACCCTTGTTCTTCCCAATTTTACATCAAGTGTCAACGGACCTTTCTATAACGAAGCACAGCTTATTTTTATATCCATTGCGTGTCTTGCCATTTACGGGGTTTTCCTGATGGTGCAGACCGTTCGCCACAGAAGCTACTTTATTGTTCCTGATGAGCATCCTGAGGAACATTATATTCCTTCGTTATCAAAAACCCTTATCAGCTTTATTTTTCTGGTAATTTGTCTTGTTATTGTCGTGCTGATGGCGAAAGGGTTATCCGATACCATAGAAGGAATGGTACAAAGCCTTGGAGCTCCGAAATCCCTGGTTGGGGTAATTATTGCTGCCGTGGTTCTCCTCCCGGAAGGGGTTGCAGCGATCCGTGCGGCAAGAGCCAATCAAATCCAGTCCAGCTTAAATCTGGCATTGGGATCTGCACTGGCAAGTATCGGTCTTACTATTCCTGCGGTTTCAGTAGTGTGCATCATGTACAATATTCCACTTGTATTAGGATTGGATAAAAAAGACATTATTCTGCTTTCTTTATCTGTATTTATCGTAATGCTTTCATTGAGCCGGGGTAAGACAAACATCCTTTACGGAACCGTTCTTTTGGTGAATCTGGCAGCCTATATCTTTACAGTGATTGTTCCATAAAAAGAAAAAGTACAAAATTACATATCTGTTTATCTGTAAAAGAAATCCAGGAAGTTAACCTCGATATCTATATCCCGTACCCCGAATCCCATATCACTACAACCTTCTCGCCAGCTCCATTTTGAAAGCCATCAGTTTTGCTATATTCTCTGACTTGTACATCGCCATGTCAGCATTTTCCCCTACGAAGTTTTCCTCAATAGTGCTGCGCCAAAGTTCCAGCCATCGGTCAAAATGTTTCTGTTCCATAGCCTGTATCTCGTTAATCGGGAAGTGTACACCCATTGGATTTCCTTTATAAGTCATCTGTCCGAAAAGGATAGACTCCCAGAAAGAATACATTTTAGGAAGATGCTGATCCCAGTCTACCTTAGCGATATCATTAAAAAAGAAACCAATGGTTTCATCTTTAACAACTTTGTTGTAAAATGAATTGACAAGGTGCTCAATGTCTTCTCTTGATTCAAGCTTTTTCATAGTTCAAATTTAGTATAATTCGTATTAAGAATTCCATTCCCGAAATTGATAAATTTCATATTAACAGTGTTTTAGAGTAAAATATGATACGATAAGAAGAAAAATTGGGAAAGATTAAAATTTGATTAATTCTCAAAAAAAGACTTTAAAAGAATTCGTTTTTTGTAAATTTAATTATTAAACACTAAAAAAATTATTAAAATGATCAAAAAAATCAATTCTATTTGTATTCTCTTATTGATGTTTTCGGTATCATGTTCAAGGGATGAAGTGAGTGCTATTAATGATGATTCGGAAAAAGTAAATTATTCTGAAGTAAACAAATCACAGATGACTGAGGCAGAGATGCTTCAGCAGGGTTGGAAAATTGTAGATGAGTTTAAATTACCAGGGAATAATAGTTTGGGTGCCAGCTATAGTTCGCCAAATGAAGAGCGTGAAATCCCTTTCAAGGCAAATCACCTGAAAGATATGGGATATGATGTAAGTTATTCGGGAGAAAGAACACGGTTGAAAAACGTTTTTGCTTATTCCGGCCAGGTTCCGGATGGAATTATATTTAATCCAGACCTTTCTGTAGATGGAGATGCCCGGAATACAGCTCCAAACCCTAATGTTTCCATTGTTTTGGGAACTCCTGAGGTAACCATAAAAACAGACGGTGCAGATCTACCGGACAATGCCTATACTACGGAGGCAATTAACAATGGCGACAGAGAAAGTGAAATTACCGTAACGTATTCTTATAAAAAAGGATATTCTACTTCCTGGAAACGTACTGTATCGGGCTCATTTGAAGTGGCAGCTTCAGTATCCGTTGATATTCCGTTGGTTGCAAAAGCTTCAGCAAGCACAAAAGTTGTGGTGGGAGGAGATACAACGGAAGGTACGGAAAATTCTGAAGAAATTACCGAAACCAGCAGCTACAAGACCATTGTGCCCGCTCATTCTAAAAAAACAATTTCTGTCCTTACAAAATTGAAGGGATCATCCGTTGAATACTTTGTACCGATGAAATTAAAAGGAAGATTACAGGCGAACTTTCCTTCTTCCGTAGATGGCCATTATTATTGGGCTTTTCCTATCGAAAGCTTTCCAGATTTTCTTACCAATATACATGGAGAGTCAGGAATCGTAAAATCTGTCAGCAATGTAAGTGTTACGGTAATGGAATCACCTGCGCAAAGGATTTAAAAGTACTTTAATATACATTAAAAAAACAGCAGAAATTCTGAATGTCTGCTGTTTTTTGTGTTTTGTTATCTGGGCAAAGTTCAATTAAACCACTGAGAAAGCCATCTGCCATCTGAATAGTAAAGTTTAAAAATGATTACTAAAAAGCATTGATGTCTTAATGGATTCTATTCTTAACTTTGCTTTTTAAATGTTGAAAGAATGAGCTGATCATCAACTGGCTTATTGGTAGAGGAAAATCATCATATAATAAAGTCAAAATGATTATCAAATGACAGGAGGATTCAGAAAAAAGATCCGTCAGAAAAATGCGGAGAACAGCGGCTTCGGAACCAATGCATCCGGAAGGTTCATCAATAAAGACGGTCTCCCGAATGTTCAGAGAAGGGGAGTGAATGTTTTTAACAGGCTAAGCTGGTACCACACCATGCTGAATCTCTCTTCATTCCGTTTTATATCTTATCTGGTTATTGCTTATATTATCATTAATCTTTTGTTTGCAATGATCTATTATCTGATTGGTGTAGAGCATCTTACCGGAATTGATAAGAGTGATCCGCTCAATGAATTTATCGATGTCTTTTTCTTCAGTTCCCAGACATTTACTACGGTTGGATATGGAAGAATAGCTCCTGTAGGCTTTTTGGCAAGTCTTGTTGCCACATTTGAAGCTTTTCTGGGATTGCTTACCTTTGCCATTGCAACAGGGCTTTTCTACGGAAGATTTTCAAGACCCCGGGCATATCTTAGATTTTCTGATATAGCAGTTATTGCTCCTTTTCAGGAATCTTCAGCATTAATGTTCAGGCTTGCTCCCTATAAGAATAATGCATTGACGGATGCAGATGTAATCGTGTCGGTTGCTATTGAAGTTGTGGAAAACGGAATTGTCAAAAGCAATTTTTACCGGCTTACAACACAGATGAGTAAGATCAATACACTGGCCCTCAACTGGACTGTAGTGCATAAGATTGATGAAAACTCCCCGTTTTATGGCTTTTCCGAAGAGGATTTTAAAAATACGGATCTTGAGCTTATTGTGCAGGTTCGTGCATTTGATGAAGTATTTTCAAACACTGTGGTTCAAAGATCTTCTTATACTACGGGAGAAATTGTATATGGGGCCAAATTTGTTCCGATGTATTATCCAAATAAGGAAAACCTTTCAACAGTACTGGATCTGGATAAAATCAATGAATATAAGAAAGAAGAGCTTCCGGAATCAGTGAGAAATAAAGAATAATGGATTTAGATTTTTATAAAAAACAGGCGATACAAAAGCAGAAAGAGCACAAGAAATTTCTGGACGGATTGAAGAAAAAACCGCCCAAAAATCTCGATTATATAGTGCAGGAGACCCATGATGAAGTTTTTGAGGAAATTGACTGCCTGCAGTGTGCCAATTGCTGCAAAACAACAGGCCCGCTTTATACTGAAAAAGATATTGAGCGAATTGCCAAGCATCTCCGAATGAAGTCCGCAGACTTTGAAGCAAAGTTTTTAAGAGTGGATGAAGATAATGACAAAGTGCTGCAAAATCTTCCCTGCTTTTTCCTGAACAACGATAATACATGCTCTATATACGATGTAAGACCAAAAGCCTGTCGTGAATATCCTCATACAGACCGTAAGAAGATTTATCAGATCAATAACCTGATGCTGAAAAACACGGTAATCTGCCCGGCGGCATTTGAATTTGTAGAAAAAATGATGAAAAATGTGGCGAAGTAAGCCTAAGGCGGGGAGCTGGATGATGGAAGCAGGAAGCTTTCATCGTTGATCATAAAACTGTTATTTCTACTCTAAAAAACTTCAGCCTCCAGCATTACTCTTCCAGCAAAATCATCCGGACTCATTTTTGCAAATTCCTCTTAAATAATTATAAAGTACGTTAAATAAACTTTTTACGCATAATTTTCTAAATGATGCTTCGTTTAAGTTAAACAATCATTTAAATATTACATTATGAAAAAGTTATTTTTAACGGCAGCGTTTACATTAGTCGGAGTAATCGCAGTATCAGCACAGTCAACACCACAAAAGCCAGCCGATACTTCTACTAATAACCCTACGACAACTCAAACCCAACAAACGAATACGCAGACTACAAGTCCTGCGGATCCAAAGAATCAACAGGACAAATCACCTGCCACTACAATGGAAACTGCACCGGCAACTGATCCGTCAGTAAGTACAACACCTACTGATGCAACAAAGCCTGCAGATACTCCTAAAGAGGAAAAGAAAGACAAAAAGAAGAAAAAGTAAGCACTTTAGCAAACACTAGTCGGATCCTGAAATCTTGTATTTCAGGATTTTTTTTGTTCAAATTTCTTGTGCCCTGAACAGGATGATCTTAATGATCAGATCGAGCGGAAGATTTTCATGAATTGGAAATTGCACGGCTCCTTTAGAGAATTTATATTTTCTCTCTTTAAAATCTGTTTCAAAAGTACGGATGCCTTCAGCTCCCGGATAGAATCCGATATGCTTTTTATATCCGGCAAAATAAACCAAAGGTTTTCCTCTGTACCGGAAGGCGGGCATCTGATATCCAATATGTTTTTAGATTGATGTATGTAGCAGTCTGGCTACAAAAGGCTCCTAATGCTAAAAAAAGTACTACCAATAAAGAATGAATAAAAAACAAAAGCTTGATGCATCAAACTGGAAGATGGTAACCAAAATATACAATAATAAAAGAAAACATAGTCATGTCATGCGATAAACGTCTGAATCAGATGCACAACAAAGCAGGCCAAATATTAATATATAACAATAAATATAGTTGTGAAGTTATTCTAACAACTATATTTATTGTTTGATAATGATGCCATTAATAAGCAACCCTATACTTCCTCCACTAGAATATAAGTTCCAACGGAATTTCTGCTAGGAGCACCGGAAACATAATATCCTGCATCTCCTGAACTGATTCCTCCGTATCTCACCTTCAATTCTACATATCCATTACCGGCGGGACCTGTAGTTACAATAACAATAGGAGGTGTTACCCCGCCATCATCAAAACCTTCTGTTGAAGATTCAGTATATCCTTGCGTAGTTACTAGGGGCTTAGCATCTCCTCCTGTCGAAAATAAAGAGGTTACATAACCCGGGGTATTAGCACTTGTGCTGGTTGTACTACCTCTGACACCAATATATCCGGTTATTTTAAATGCTTTATTAGGAGGTAAATAGATACGGTCTTTATTGTTGTTTAAGTGTAGCTTATCAGTATTTATCCCTGTTACAGACCCGTCGTAGATCACATTATAATCCGTTCCTTTGGATGCAAGCAATTGAGGGACATTTTTAGAAAGTATTGCAAACGTTTTTTTCCTGATAATATCTGGATTACTGCCCATTAATTTATTTATGTTTACTTTTTGGAGAACACCATTTTCATCTGAAGTAACGATATACTTTGGAGGTGTAGAGATACTGTCAATGGTTCTGATTCTTGCATCACCAGCTATATCAAGAGTAGCTGTGGGTGTAGAAGTGTTAACCCCGACCTTGCCATTTTGGGACATTGCAAATTGAGAAATACTTATAAAAATAAGTGCTTTTAATTTTATCATATGTGTTATTTTTCACCAAATATAGATAAATTTTTTTTACCGAAAAGAGAGAGTATCGCAAATACTATGTATCACATAGTATTTAGAGGGTACTATATCAGTAGTAAGTTGTTTTAGGTAAAATAACAGTTGAGAAAAAAGATAAAATTCAAAATTTTGAACATAAAAAAAGACCGCTCTTTTGAGACAGTCTTCTTCCTTTCACTTTTTACTTTTCCCCATTATCCCGGGAACAGGCTATATCAAAAAAGGTCGGGAATTTCTCCCAACCTTTGTTTTTTTTGTTACACCACTCCTTGAGCCAACATTGCTTCTGCTACTTTTACGAAGCCGGCAATATTTGCACCTTTTACATAGTTTACATAACCGTCTTCGTCTTTTCCATAGTCTCTGCAAGCTTTGTGGATACCGATCATGATTTCCTTTAATCTTGCGTCAACTTCTTCAGAAGTCCAGTTCAGACGGATAGAGTTCTGGGTCATTTCTAATCCTGAAGTCGCAACACCTCCAGCATTGGAAGCCTTACCAGGAGAGAATAATACTTTATTGTCTAAGAAATAGTTGATCGCATCTAGTGTAGAAGGCATGTTAGCCGCTTCAGTTACACAGATACATCCGTTTTCAACTAATTTTCTTGCATCATCTAAATCTAATTCGTTTTGAGTTGCAGAAGGGAAGGCAACATCACACTTCACATCCCAAGGACGTTTTCCAGCGTGGAATTCAGCAGATGGATATTTTTTAGCATAGTCTTCAGCTCTATTGTTTCCTGAAGATCTAAGTTCTAATAAATAATCGATCTTTTCTCCGCTGATACCATCTTTATCGTAGATATATCCGTCAGGACCAGAGATTGTTACAACTTTAGCACCTAGTTCAGTTGCTTTTTTGATCACTCCCCACGCTACGTTTCCGAAACCTGATACCGTTACAATTTTATCTTTGAAATCCTGTCCGATCGTTTTAAGCATCTGCTCAGCGAAGTATACTACACCATATCCTGTAGCTTCAGGACGGATTAATGAACCTCCATACGCAAGACCTTTTCCTGTAAGAACACCGGTAAATTCGTTTCTGATTTTCTTGTATTGTCCGAATAAATATCCGATTTCTCTTGCTCCAACACCGATATCTCCTGCAGGTACGTCTGTTTCAGGACCAATGTGCTTGCATAATTCTGTCATGAAAGCCTGGCAGAAACGCATTACTTCCATATCAGATTTTCCTTGTGGATCAAAATCTGAACCTCCTTTACCACCTCCCATAGGAAGAGTTGTCAAAGAGTTTTTGAATACCTGCTCGAAAGCAAGGAATTTAAGAACGGATAAGTTGACAGTAGGGTGGAAACGGATTCCTCCTTTGTATGGTCCAATAGCAGAGTTCATCTGAATTCTGAAACCTCTGTTAACCTGAATTTCTCCTTTATCATCAACCCATGGAACTCTGAAAATAATAATTCTTTCAGCTTCAGCCATTCTTTCAAGCAGCTTCATTCCGGTATATTCTTTTTTAGTAGCAATGAATGGAATTACGGTTACGGCAACTTCTTTTACAGCCTGTAAAAATTCCGGTTCGTTAGGATTTTTTGCTTCAATTTTTGCAATAAACTCTTGGATTTTCTGGTCAATATTATATTGTTCCATATATTAAGGTTGAATATTATTGTCAACAAATTTAATTTTTTTTTCAAGATTCACAACACTATATTTTAACATTGTTAAAAATTAAATAATAATGTTTCGTAATATTATTAAATTGATAATTTATGTTCAAATTTTATTAAAAATGAAATGTTATGTGTGAAATAATGCAGTATTAAGAAATCGTTAAATCTTAAATTGCGATGAATTGTCTCCCGGAAAATGATTTTACTTTCCCTAAAAGTTCCAATTCCAAAATTATTGGTAAGATTTTGTGGGTAGGAAGATCAATTTTCTGTGCCAGATCATCTAAAGAAATCTGAGGCTGGTCTTTAATAGATTGATATATTAAGTTTTGATTATCAGATAATTGGGTAATAGTCTCACTATAAGGAAATAACTCTTCCATTTTTTCTTTGGGTTCATTTAATCCAAGGAGTACGATAAGATCTTTCACGGTAGAAATGGCTGTCGCTTTATGATGGAAAATCAGTTGATTACAACCCTGGCTGGAGCTGTCCGTAATTTTTCCGGGCAGTGCAAAAACATCACGGTTATAATCATTAGCAAAGGATGCTGTGCTTACAGAGCCTCCTCCAAAACCGGTTTCCACTACAATCGTTGCCGGAGATATTCCAGCCACAATTCTGTTTCTCTGGATGAAGTTTTCCCGATCCGGTTTTCTGGATGAACTAAACTCTGTTATTAATGCACCACCTTCCAGTAAAATTTTTTCAGAAAGTTTTCTGTTTTTGGCGGGGTATAAATACTTAAAACCATGGGCAAGAACAGCCACGGTAGGTTTTTGATGACGAATAGACTGTTCGTGAACCTCTTTGTCGATTCCCAAAGCGAGACCGCTCACCGTTATATATTTTGAAGATTGTGTCGCTTCGAAAAAATCGTCAAGGAACTGTTTCCCATACACTGTCATATTCCGGGTTCCTACAATACTTACCTTAGGCTGTGCATGCTCAATATTCCCTTTTTGATAAAGAATAGCGGGAGCATCATTACATTCATTAAGCAGGGAGGGCGTTTCTTTAAGGTGTTTCAGCCTGATTTGAATATTATTTTTTTCGCAAAAATTTAATTCATCTTCTGCGAAATTCAAATGAGAATTATTTCCAATATCCGAAACCGTTCTCTGTCCTATTCCATCTAGCTTTTTATATTCTTTTCTGGCTCTTTTCCAGGCCTCCTGAGCGCTTCCGAAAGTTTGGACAAGTTTATGAAAATGAATGTCGCCAATCTGGCTGCACTCGCGGAGGGCGATGGCATAAAAGTATTCTTCGGAATTCATGTGTGTTTTTTTTCAAATGTAATGAAATAAGTTTTATCTTTTTCTTAATTCATCCAAATGATCCCAGATATCATCCTTTTTCTTATAGGGAAGTTCCATAAAATCTTCAGGATGATTTTCCCTGTATTCCTGCCATAATTTATCATCCTTTTCGCTGTAATAATTCGGAAACTCCCAGATAAATTTTTTCTTCTTTTCTCCCACATTTTTAAAGGCAAAGGCGATAATACTGCCTACTACAGCTCCGGAAAGATGGGCCTGCCATGAAATTTTACTCGGTTCCTGCATGTTGTAGAACAGTTCCTCCGGAAGCATTCCCCATACCAGACTGCCATAATAAAGTACAACAAGCATTGAAATCGTAAGAAGTTTTGTATTCCATTTAAAAACTCCGCTGAAGAAAAGGAAAAAGGCAAGCACATATACCACACCGCTGGCCCCGATGGTGCAGGTGTACATATATTCACCGGTGAGGATATCAATAGGAGGAAGAAGCCATACCAAAAGGCCTGTTGCCAGCCAGCCGATAATAAAGACTTTATTGGCAACTACTGGATAAAACTGATACAGCAAAAACATAAGTGCTGCTATCGGAATAGAGTTTCCTATAATATGATCGATATTTCCATGTAAAAGGGGAGATGTAACAACACCAAGCAATCCTTCAGGCAGAAGAGGAATAATGGCTCCAAAACAGCTTTGAAAGAAGCCCTGCATTTGTAAAAAGTACCCGAACCACATTGCTGAAAGCATCAGCAATGGATAGATAACCGCTCTTTTGGAAATTACATTTTTGAACATGTGGATTTTACGTCAAATCAAAAGCCAATGATAAATTTCGGAAAATTTGTCGATGAATAAGTTTCTACCGGCCTGATTTTAAGACAAAAGGTATTAAATTTAACTTTTGAACTCATTATTTGGCATTGATTTTATAGAAATATCTTGTTATGAGGTAATTGAACTTTATAGAAATTGGTTCTTTTAAAGCTGAATTTAGCTTTAAAAAAAATTATATTAATATTTTTGCATTGAAAATTATTTAGAGTAATGAAGAAGTTTTTATTGATTCTTTCCTGCTTTATGGGAATGTATGCAAGTGCACAAGAAGAATTGAAAAAAGATTCCGCAGTGATAGACACCATAAAATACTGGTCGGTTTTAGGAAAAAACACATTAATGATTAATCAGGCTGCCTTTTCAAACTGGGTAGGTGGAGGAGCCAACAACGTAGGTTGGCTTGCGGGCATCAATTACAACCTCACTTATGAAAAAGACAATGATCTATGGGAGAATATCATTATTCTGGGGTATGGACAGAATGATACTAAAGGATTGGGAATAAGAAAAACGCAGGACGTTATCAATGTTTCTACCAATTATGGGAGAAAATTCTCAAAAAGCTGGTATTTTTCTATGGGTGCGGGGTTACAATCACAGTTTGCTGCAGGATATGAAGACGGGAATAATCCTGAAGCCAAAAAGATATCAAATTTTATGGCCCCAGGTTTTCTAAACGTCGGGATGGGGATCACATACAGACCCAATGATGATCTTACGGTAACGTTGCGTCCTACCAATGCCAGATGGATAATTGTATCGGACAAAAACCTTCAGACTGCAAAAAGCTACGGGTTAAAGAATGACGGCGATTCTTCTTTATTACAATTCGGTTTTCTGGGAACAGCAATGTACAAAGTGAAAATAATGGAAGATATTTATTTAACCAATACGGCGTCTGTATTTTCGAATTACCTTGATCACCCGGACAGATTAGTCCTTGCCTATGGAGCTTTACTGAACTTAAAGGTAAATAAATACATTTCCTCCAATGTAACTGTAGATTTACTCTACGATCATAATCAGGTAGAAAAAACCCAGCTGAAACAAACGCTTGGAATCGGATTTGCCTACACACTGGCAAATGGTGTAAAACGTTCTCATCGCAAAGACAGCCAGTGGTGGATCAAAAAATAGTTTAGAAAATTTATATTATAGTTAAAAAACACTTCAGAAATGAGGTGTTTTTTCTTTATAAAATTCTGTAATTTTAAGTTGACTTAAGTTTGATTAGTAATTGTTTTATTTTTAAGTCATTTAATTTCAGTCGTTTATGTGTGTATTTTCAGTTGTGTTAAATTCATTTTAAAGTGAATTTTATGATGGCATAAATTATTATTTATACATTTGTAATAAATCAACATTATGAAAAAACTTTTATTGATCAGTTCTATCTCTTTTGGAGCTGTAGCATTCGCTCAGGAGGCTAAGACAGAAGCTCCGGCATCAGACACCATTAAGGCATGGTCTATTCAGGGACAAAATACATTAATGCTTAATCAGGCTGCCTTTTCAAACTGGGTAGGTGGAGGAGCCAACAATGTAGGCTGGCTTGCTGGCGTTAATTACAACCTGACGTATGAAAAAGGGAAAGATCTTTGGGAAAATGTTATTATTCTGGGGTACGGACAAAATAATACGCAGGGAACGGGAGTAAGAAAGACACAGGATGTTATTAATCTTTCTACAAACTATGGTAGAGAATTTGCCAAGCATTGGTATTACTCAGCAGGGGCAGGTTTCCAAACTCAGTTTGCCGCGGGATATGAAGATGGAAACAATCCTAATGCTAAAAAGATTTCTAATTTTATGGCTCCTGGGTTTTTAAATGTAGGTGCAGGTGTTACATACAGACCCAATGATAATTTGACAGTAACTTTACGTCCGGCTAACGCAAGATGGACTTTTGTTTTGGATCAGGATCTTCAAACCGCAAAAACTTATGGTCTTAAAAATGATGGAGATTCATCACTTTTCCAGTTCGGTTTCCTGGGGACAGCAATGTACAAGCTGAAGATTATGGAGAACATAACCTTGCTGAATACGGCTTCTGTATTCTCAAATTATATTGATCATCCGGACAGGCTTGTCCTTGGATATAGCGGTGTTTTGAGTATGAAAATCAATAAATATATTTCTACCAACGTTACTTTGGATCTTTTGTATGATCATAATCAGATATGGAAGACTCAGTTGAAGCAGACATTGGGCGTAGGATTGGCTTATAATTTTGATAACGGTAAGAAACGTTCAGAAAATAAAGATAACCAAAGCTGGTTGAAAAAATAAAAGACACACAATCTGTAAATACAATAAAAAAGCACTTCATTTGAAGTGCTTTTTTATCAATATATATAAGTTTTAAAATTCTATATCAACTTCTAATTTCTCAGCCAGCAGCTTTGAAATTTTCTCTTTTAGAGGCTCAATATCAATGTTTTGCATTGCATCATTCGCGAAAGCATATAAAAGTAATGCCTGAGCTTCTTTTTTAGAAATTCCTCTTGCTCTAAGGTAGAATAAAGCATCTTCATTCAATTGTCCTACTGTACATCCGTGAGAACATTTTACATCGTCTGCAAAAATTTCTAACTGAGGCTTTGTATCAATACTTGCCCCTTCACTTAGCAATACATTGTTGTTTTGCTGGTAAGCATTTGTCTTTTGAGCAATTTTGTCCACAAAAACTTTTCCGTTGAAAACTCCGTGAGCATTCCCATCAAAGATTCCTTTGTAGTTCTGGTAACTTTCACAATTCGGGAAGTTGTGGTGAACTGCTGTATGGTGATCTACCAACTGATCTTTCCCGATAATGGTAATTCCGTTCATGAATGAATTGATATTGGATCCGTTATGAATAAAATCAAGGTTGTTTCTTACCAGTTTACCTCCGAAAGAGAATGTGTTTACCGTAGTTAAGCTGTCCTTCTCCTGTTTTGCGAAAGTATTATCGATAAGATAGGTTGTGTTGTTATCGTTCTGAAGTTTGTGCCAGTCAGCTTTCGCATTCGGGTATGTAAAGATCTCTGTTACAGAGTTGGTCAATACATAAGTACTGTCAAAATTATGGTGGCTTTCAATCACTTCTACTTTTGCTCCTTCTTCTACGATCAAAAGGTTTCTGGTATTGTAGAATGTGTTTTCTTCCTGATTCTGAGAAATATAAAAAACGTGGATTGGCTTTTCAATCACTACATTTTTAGGAACTTTAAGGAAGAAGCCATATTTGCAGTAAGCAAGGTTCAGGTTCGTAAAAGCCTGTTCTTTAGAAGCAATGGTATTGAAATATTTTTCAAAAACCTCCTTATGTTTCTCATCATTCAATGCATAATTGAATGAAAGGAACTCCACATTTTCAATAGAAACTTTAGAAAGCTCTTTGTGAAGTTTACCGTTTACAAAAACAATCCAATCAAAATTCTCTTCACCAAGATGCAGTTCATCAAACTGCTCTTTAGTGATATTGTGGTGCTCTTTCGGGAAGAAGTTGTAGCTTTTTTCCGTGATCTCCTTTAGATTGGTATATTTATATTCTTCGTCTTTTTTAGTAGGAAAACCAAAGTTTGCAAATTTTTGAAGCGCTGTTTTTCTTTCCTCATCCAGAAATCTGTGACGAAGACTCTCCAAAAATTCACTATGGTTCTCTATAATTTGTTCTTTTAATGCCATTACTGGTATGTCTGTGGTTTGCACCATTTTTTCTTTTTTTTGAACTAAAATATTGTTATTCCGAGGAATAGGAATCCAATTTTTACTTTAGAGATTCATATTTGCTGCACTTCATAAATGGTTGCCATAATTTCAAATCTCAAATAGTAAATTTCAAATTAATTTAAAAGCCAGTCGTAACCTTTTTCTTCAAGTTCTAATGCTAAAGATTTATCACCGGTTTTGATGATTTTCCCGTCTGCTAACACGTGAACGAAGTCAGGCTGAATATAGTTAAGCAATCTTTGATAGTGGGTAATCAGAAGAACTGCATTTCCTTCATTTTTGAAGTAGTTTACTCCATCTGCAACGATTCTTAAAGCATCGATATCCAATCCTGAATCGGTTTCATCAAGAATAGCCAATTTCGGATTAAGCATCATCATCTGGAAGATCTCGTTTCTTTTCTTTTCACCTCCGGAGAATCCTTCGTTCAATGATCTTGAAAGAAAATCTTTTTTGATTCCCAGTTTTTCAGATTTCTCACGGATTAGTGCAAGCATTTCTTTTGCCGGCATCTCTTCCAGTCCGTTTGCTTTTCTTGTTTCGTTTAAAGCGGCTTTGATAAAGTTCGTTACAGAAACTCCTGGAATTTCTACAGGATACTGGAAAGAAAGGAAAATTCCTTTGTGAGCTCTATCTTCAGGAGCATCTTCGCTGATGTCCTGTCCGTCAAAAAGGATCTCTCCACCAGTCACTTCGTAATCTTCTTTTCCTGCGATTACAGAAGAAAGGGTAGACTTACCAGCTCCGTTTGGTCCCATGATAGCGTGAACTTCGCCCGGCTTTATTTCAAGATTAATCCCTTTTAATATTTCTGCGCCATCTTCAATTTTGGCGTGAAGGTCTTTAATTTGTAACATTCTTGCTAACTTTTGCTTTATAATTGTGTGAGCTTCTCATTGTGTATTCACTTTGTCTTTAACTGAAGTATTTCCTCAGCGGACATAGAAGCTTTTTATATTTTATTTTACTAATAATCTCCTGTGAAGATTACAATTTATTTCCCGTTGATAACGGTTGATCATCTGATAAAAACTCTGAAAACCTTGCCTTTAAATCAGTTGGTTTTTATCTGAAAATCCTTTTAAAAGATTAACCTACCGAACCTTCTAGTGAAATTTCAAGTAGTTTCTGTGCTTCAATAGCAAATTCCATTGGAAGTTTATTTAAAACTTCTTTACTGAAACCATTTACAATCAGAGCAATAGCTCTTTCTGTGTCAATACCTCTCTGGTTACAGTAGAAAATCTGGTCTTCCCCGATTTTTGAAGTCGTAGCCTCGTGCTCTAACTGTGCCGTAGGGTCTTTGATTTCAATATAAGGGAAAGTATGAGCTCCACATTCATTACCCATCAATAAAGAGTCACATTGTGAAAAGTTTCTGGCTCCTTTTGCAGAAGGCATTACTTTTACCTGTCCTCTGTATGAGTTTTGTGATTTTCCGGCAGAAATACCTTTTGAAATAATCGTTGATTTGGTATTCTTTCCAATGTGGATCATTTTTGTTCCTGTATCTGCATATTGGTGGTTGTTGGTTACCGCAATAGAGTAGAACTCTCCGATAGAATTGTCTCCTTTTAAGATACAAGAAGGATATTTCCATGTTACAGCTGAACCTGTTTCAACCTGTGTCCAGGAGATTTTTGCATTTCTTTCGCAAAGTCCTCTCTTCGTTACAAAGTTGAATACACCTCCTTTACCTTCTTCATTACCCGGGTACCAGTTCTGTACCGTTGAATATTTAATTTCAGCATTATCTAAAGCGATAAGCTCTACAACCGCTGCGTGAAGCTGGTTTTCATCTCTTGACGGTGCTGTACATCCTTCAAGATAAGATACATAACTTCCTTCATCAGCTACAAGAAGCGTTCTTTCAAACTGTCCTGTTCCTGCCTGATTGATACGGAAATAAGTAGAAAGTTCCATCGGGCATTTTACTCCTTTAGGAATATAACAGAAACTTCCGTCAGAAAATACTGCGGAATTCAATGCTGCATAGAAGTTATCTCCTCTCGGAACTACTTTTCCAAGATATTTTCTTACCAAATCAGGGTGGTTTTTAATAGCCTCAGAGATCGAGCAGAAAATAATTCCTTTTTCTGCCAGTGTATCCTGGAAAGTGGTTTTCACAGAAACTGAGTCCATTACGATATCTACAGCAACTCCTGAAAGTCTTTTTTGCTCTTCGATATTAATCCCTAGCTTTTCGAATGTTTTCAATAGTTCAGGATCTACTTCGTCAAGGCTTGCCAGTTCAGGCTTTACTTTTGGAGCAGCATAGTAACGGATTGCCTGAAAATCCGGTTTTTCATATTTGATATTAGCCCACTCAGGCTCTACCATTTTTTGCCAGATTTTGAAAGATTCCAATCGCCATTCAGTCATCCATTCCGGCTCTTCTTTTTTAGCAGAGATCGCACGGATGATATCCTCGTTTAAACCAGTCGGGAAGTCTTCATAATCAATCTTCGTCTCCCAACCGAATTCATATTTTTTATTTTCTAGATCGACTCTTAGATCGTCTTCTGTATATTTACTCATTATTTTTTTTTAGGTTTCAGATTAGATTTCAGAAGTCAGAATAGCTCTGAGGTCTGAAATCTAGGATCTAATGTCTTTTCTCTAAAGACTAAATGATTCCCCACATCCACATGTTCTGGATGCATTCGGGTTGTTAAAAACAAACCCTTTTCCGTTCAATCCTCCTGAATACTCAAGAGTTGTTCCTGCTAAATAAAGGATGGATTTTTTATCTATAATAATTTTAATGTTATTATCTTCAAAAATCTGATCTGTGTCTGTTTTTTCGTTGTCAAACTTTAAAACATACTCTAAACCAGAGCATCCGCCGCTTTTTACCCCTACTCTTATATAATCTTCAGCAGGGTTAAAACCATCTTCCGTCATTAACTGGATGGCTTTCTCCTTTGCATGGTCTGATACTTTTATCATTGTATTTATTTAGAATGATTTAATGATGCAAAAATACAAACTAATTTCCGCAATCTCAAATCGAAGATGTCTATTTTAATGATTATGATATTAATAGCAATTTATCAGAGGATAAATGATGTTAAAAAAAGATAAACTGAGCCGTTTTCTGTTAAGGTTTTATTCATAATTTTAACCTTGAATCGTACTTTAAATCTATAAGGAAGACATATAATCAAGCAATAAGGGAGAAAACTTGTCAAAAATAAAGTACAATAAATCTTTCTTTTAATAATGCTCAATAAATAAAAATATAAATGAAAAAAATAGGTATTATCGCATTGGCGCTCTTCATACAGAATGTTTCTGCACAAACCAACAGATTCGTATATCAGGTGACGATGAAGCCTGATGCTGAAAATAAAACAGATATCAAGACTGAAAATGCTTATCTGGATATTTCTCCGGAAAAATCAGTGTTTTATTCTGAAAACAGAATCAAAAGAGATTCTATTATGCAAAAAGCATTTCAGAGCGGAGGCGGAAGAGCAAGCATCAACAGAGATCAGATGGAAGGATTGAAAACGAATATCAGCTATTCCATTGAAAAAGATAAAACCAATCAAAAGACCTATTTTAAAGACAGAATCGGGCGTGATCTCTATTCGTATGAAGAAGACAGACCACTGAACTGGAAAATAGAGTCAGAAACGAGAAAAATAGGCGAGTATAAAGTTCAGAAAGCTGAAACTGATTTTGGTGGAAGAAAATGGACGGCATGGTTTACAACAGATCTTCCTTATCAGGATGGACCTTATAAGTTCGGAGGACTTCCGGGGTTGATTGTAAAAGTGGAAGATGATAAAGGAGATTATTCTTTTGATCTTATGAAAAACTATAAAATTGCTGAGTTTCCGGCTTTGAACCAGTTTGGAAATACTTTGAAAGTAAAAAGAACAGATTATATCAAACAGCAGCAAAAATTTAAAGCTGATCCGATGTCGTTTATGAGCCAAAGTGGCAGTGGACAAGGTGGATTTTCTAATACAATAAGAATAGGCGGAGGCGGAAGAGGCTCCGGCGGCGGAAACCAAAATCCTGCTGATATGAGAAAAAGAATGGAAGAAAGGGTGAAAGAAGAGGCTAAGAAAAATTCTAATCCGATCGAATTGCAATAAATAAAAAAGCGGTCTTGACTTAAGACCGCTTTTTTATATCATTATAATTTTTGATAAAAACTATTTTAATAGCTGGTTGAAAGTATCACCCTGTCTGATATCTCCGGTGTTGTACCCTTTCATAAACCATTCTTTACGCTGTGCAGAAGAGCCGTGGGTAAAACTTTCCTGATTCACATATCCCTGTGCTCTTTTCTGAATATTATCATCGCCAACCGCTTCGGCAGCATCTATGGCAGACTCAATATCTCCGGGTTCCAGAATATGTTTGCTGTCATTGGTTCTTTTTGCCCATACTCCGGCATAGAAATCAGCCTGTAATTCTGTCGCAACGGATACTCTGTTCATCTGCTCTTCGGAATATCTTCCGCTTCTTCTTAGCGCATCCACTTTCTGTGTAGTTCCCAAAAGGGTCTGAACATGGTGTCCTACTTCATGCGCAAGAACATAAGCTACCGTAAATTCTGTTACTTTAGCTCCGAATTTTTGCTGAAGCTCACCAAAAAAACTCATATCCATATAGACTTTCTGATCCGCCGGGCAATAGAATGGTCCCATGGCAGATTGAGCCGTACCACATGCTGAAGATGTTGTATTTTCGAAAAGAACTACCTGAGGAGCACTGTAAGTCATTCCATTTTCCTTAAAAATCTGATCCCAGGTAAGAATATTCCATTTGGCCATCATATCAACCATTTCTCCAACTTGTTTTTCATCGGCAGTAAGCTCTCTCTGTTCTCCGGAATTTCCTGAAGGCTGCATGCCTCCGGAATTCAAAATACCGGATGGATCACCACCCAAAAAGAATACGATGGCTGCTATAATTAAAGTTCCGAGTCCGCCTCCTACAATCATACCGCCACTTCCGCCTCCTGAACCACGGCGGTCATCAACGTTTCCGCCTCTGTCGTCTGTCCATTTCATACTAATAAATTTATGGGTTAATTTAAATATTTTACGCCAGATTATAAGCGAAAATATTTAGATATTTATCTGTTGAGTTGTTTTGTTTTTAGCCAGTAAGAGGTAGACTGATAAGCTGATACAGCATCATCCACCAGTTTCTGATCTGGATTTTTTAATAATTTCTCGTTGTAATACAGTTTAAATTCCGGTTTCAAATCGCTTTTTTCCAGTTCCAAAGAATATTGTTTTACCTTTTTTACCGGCGAAATAATGGTCAGACGTTCACTTTTGATAAAGCCAAGATCCTGATAGGTCGCCACATAAGCTTTAGGCTGGAATTCCGGTTTGAATACATCCTGACCCAGGAATTTAGACTGATAGCTGAAGTTTAATAAGCCCAAAACGGTCGGCATTATATCGATCTGAGACATCAGCGCATCAAATTTCTGAGGCTGAATAAATCCTTCAGAAAATACCATAGCAGGAATTCTGTATTTATCCATCGGAAGTTCCGTTTTTCCCGCACTGGATGCACAGTGGTCTGCGATGATCACAAAAACTGTGTTCTTATACCAATCCTGTTTCTTAGCCATATCAAAGAACAGCTTAAGAGAGTAATCTGTATATTTTACACCGCCTTCACGGGATTTTGCCGTTCCCGGAATATCAATTCTTCCGTCAGGATAAGTAAAAGGTCTGTGGTTGGAAACCGTCATCCAGTGATTGAAAAACGGTTTTCCTGACTTGGCTTCAGCATTCATTACCTGAATAGCTTTTCTGGCCATATCTTCATCAGCAACGCCCCAAACATTGGCAAAAGTAATTTCTTCAGGTTTAAAGTTATTTCTGTCTACGATACCATAGCCGTTTCCTCCGAAGAAGTCCTGCATATTATCAAAATAGCTGTATCCGCCATATAAAAATTTAACATCATATCCTTTGGATTTAAAAACACTTCCGGTTGTGAATTTATTTTTATTATCATCTCTCTTGATGACACTTTCCCCTGCAGTTGGGGGAATACACAATGTTAAAGCTTCCAGTCCGCGTACCGTTCTGTTTCCGGTTGCATACAGATTGGTAAACATGAGTGATTTATCAGCAAGACTGTCCAGGAAAGGAGTAATTTTTTGGGTATTGCCATAATGTTCCATGAAATCTGCAGAAAGACTTTCAATGGAGATCAATACTACGTTTTTCTTCACTTCAGGCTGTTCTGCAACAACAGCTCTTGATAAAGTAGGTTGTGGATACTGGCTTAAGAAATTCTTTTCAGCCTGCTGTTGGTTAATCTGTGAATAAAACTGGAAATAATCCAGTTCATTATGGGTAAACGCCCAGTAGAACTTAGGAATTCCGTTGGCTTCAATTTCGTCTGCGAAAACATTGTCTGATCTGATTTGCATCAAGGAAGGTATGGCCAGTGCACTCAACGCACAAAGTACCATAAAACTACCCAGCAGCACCATTTTTTGTTTAAAATCTGGTAGTTCCAGAAGCTCATCTTTTGTTTTCTTATAAATAAACCATGTGATGACCAGGGTAACAATCATGATGGCAGAAAACAGCGGAATAACCGGATAGCTTTCCATGATATTCCCAATCACCTCATTGGTATAGATAAGATAATCTACAGCAATAAAATTATAACGAACTCCAAATTCATTATAGAAGAAATATTCACTTACCCCGTTGAAAATAATCAGAAGAACATATAATAATAACGTTATGAAATATAATGCATTACGAATCTTAATTCTTTGTCTAGGAAGGAACAGCATCAATCCGAAGAAAAGCGTCTTTATTCCTACGAAAACAAGAGCAATCTCCATGATAGAACCTCCGTACTGCTTGAAAATATTATTCGGAACAAGCCAGATGTAAAGGAAGAAAAGGACTAATGCTCCCAAAATACTATAACCGTAAGGCTTTTTATATTTTGAATCGGAAAGAAAGAGAAAGTAAAGGGCGAGAATGGAGCTGGCCAATATGAACACAAAAATGTCATTCACCAGACCGATCAACAAAACTTTTACGACTTCAAAAAATCCGAAACTAGCGGTAGTGATGGGATGAAAAAAGAATACTATCCTTATTATCAACGAAATAATAAGATAGAAAATTCCTAAATACAGGAAAGGTTTTATTTTCTTTAAAAACATGTATTGACTGTCTTTATTAATTTTCACAAAGATAGTTTTTGTAGGGAACTTTTGACGGAAAAAAAGAAAAACATCCTTTTTATTAATAAGATTTATGAATTATTTATATACTTATAAAAAAGGGACTATTAAAAAATAGCCCCATTATATTGTCGAAATACATCGTTGATTAAGAGTGTCCGAAACCGATATTTCCTTTTTTGTCGGATAATTTCTTTTTGAAATCAATCATCCTTAGCGCAGTAACGGCTGCTTCCACCCCTTTGTTCCCAAGATCACCACCACTTCTTGCAATAGATTGTTCTTTGGTATCATCTGTTAATACACAGAAAATAGTAGGGGTGTCCGTCATGATGTTACAGTCTTTGATTCCCTGCGCTACTGCAGAGCATACATAGTCAAAATGAGGAGTTTCCCCACGGATCACACATCCGATAGAAATTACTGCGTCATATTTTCTCTCTTTGCAAAGCTGCATGCTTGCATAGCTTAATTCGAAAGCTCCTGGTACAGGGAAAAGTTTGATGTTTTCAGGTTTTACCCCTTCTTTTTCAAGGATTTCCAAGGCTGCATTACGAAGATTGTAGGTTACAAAATCATTCCACTCAGAAAAAACAATGCCGATAGAAAAATCTTCGGCATTCGTTATATGAAGTGGCTTGTAATCGGAAAGATTAACTGTTGCCATTTTTTAATAATATTTAGTCATTTCGATATAAGAATCAGACATTCCGTTGTCGTAGTCCTGATATTTCTCGTCAATTGCAGAGAAGTATTTTTTAGCTTCTGCATTTTTCTTTAATCCTAAAGCAACAATACCTGCTTTTCTTGTAAAATAATACGTTGTATAAGGATCATCAGATGCTGTAGCAGCCTGATCTAATAAGGACAGAGCTTCATCATTTTTGTTAAGACCTGATTTTGCATCAGCCATTGCTCCATACTTCATTGCCATCAAGGTTTTGTTTTTGGAAGAGAATTTATCCAAAAGATCATATGCTTCCTGGAATTTTCCTTCTTTGAATTTTAATAAACCAGCATTGTAAGCAGAAAGTTTACCAATTTCAGTAGAAGAATATTCATTAGCTGTACCTATAAAACCAGGATTAGCTGCAGATTTTCCACCTAAGGCATCTTTATCTTTACCTTCTGTAAGGTTTTTTTGAGCAGCAAGGAAACTTTTTACAGCTTCAGTGTTCTTTGGAGCAATCACAAATTGCTTATAAGCAAAGAATCCTAAAACTCCTAAAATCAAAGCTCCGAATACAAAACCAAGCGGCTTTGAATACTTTTCAACAAATCTTTCAGTGTTTAAAGCCTCTCTGTCAAGGTCTTTAAAGAACTCAACCGTTTCTTTACCTTCTTGCTCGTTCTGAGCACTCTTTCCCAATTTTGCCATAAGTTTTTAAAAATTGAAATGCAAATTTAATTGTTTCTGAGAGATTTACAAAATACTTTGTGAGTATTATTGACGAAATCTTGTGAATTGTTAATGGTTAATGATGAATTTATTAAAAAAAGATGCTTCGACCTTGCCCGGCATGACATTTCTAATACTATCTGTTTTAATCTCACAGTAAATTATTAGCCATTGTCATGCCGAGCGGAGCCGAAGCATTTATCTTGTTAGGATCAATCTTAATAACTTAAAATATGGTAGATCTCTGCCCCGAATTTCTTCAGTTTTTCATCTCCATTTAAGCCTTGTAAACCGATAAGGAAACTGAACTGTGAAACTATTGCGCCTTGCTTTTCTACTAATTTGGCAGCAGCTTCAGTAGTTCCTCCGGTTGCCAGAAGATCATCATGAATCAAAACTCTTTGTCCGGGTTTTATCTGCCCTTCACGGGTTTCTATAATAGCGCTTCCATATTCCAGGTCATATGTTTCTGAAATTACAGGAGGAGGAAGTTTTCCGGCTTTTCTGATCAAGATGAATGGAACTTCCAATGCTACAGCAATTGCGATCCCAAAAAGGTATCCGCGGCTTTCAATTCCGCAGACTGCATCTATTTTCCCTTTACTGAAGGCAACAAGATCTGCAATAACGTCTTCATAAAGTTTTGGGTTTAAAAAGATGGGTGAAATATCCTTAAACTGTATTCCAGGAATCGGAAAATCTGGAATATTTTCAATTGTTTCTTCTAATTTCTTGATCAGTTCTGCTGAAGCCATTTATTAATTGATTTTATAGCTGGAAATTTTCCAGTCTCCGTTTACATTTTTAAGCCCGAAAGTTACTTTTAAAGAAGTTGTCTTCCCGCTTTTATCCGTCACATCATAAGTGGCGTTTACACTTGCACTGTTGGCAGTGGTACCGTTAGTTGTAATATTTTTTACACTTACATTCTTCACCGATCCAAAACCTGAAGTAGGATTTGAGAAAGACTCATAACTTCCCCAGCTTGGATTGCTTGCCGTTTCGTAAGCTGCTTTTAAATTCTGAGAACTTACATTGTTCAGAAACTTGCTTACCGTATTCTTAGGATCTGCTGTGGGCTGCTTTGGAGCTGCTGGTGTAGCAGGAGTAGCTGTTGGATCAGTCGTTGCTCCAGGTGTAGCTGCAGGATTGTTTGGATCCACCACTGCACTTGGCTGTTCTGTCACCGCGGTTGAATCTGTTTTTGGAATGGCAGGTACTTTTAAGGCTGCAGCATTCACATCAAGTCCGATTTTTGACATTTTGAAAGTTTTTGCCGTAGTTTTTACGGAAACCGTGATGTCAATTTTATTATCTACCACTTTTGAAGCAGGGATAGATGAGAATTTTAAATTGAATCCTTTAAAGTTATTATCCTGCATCAGGTTTTTAGCTGTAGCTAGTCTTACCCCATTGCTGAACACTTCAAGAGTTGCTTCAAGGCCGGCTCCTGTAAAAGATACCGGATTTCCGGCGGCATCTACAAGTCTCGGAACAATCTGAATGGCCGTAGGCGCTCCGGTTCCGTCATCTCCTGTAGGTCTTGTCACAAGGCTTAATGATCCTGCTTTCACATCATTAGGATCGCTTTCTTTTGCTTTATCATCCCCGAAGATATTCATTTCTCCCAGTGATGGTGGGGCAGTACTTGCCCATTCAATTCCGTTTTTTTGAGCCACTTCATCAGCCAGAGCCATGATTTCAGGAACTTTTTTCCCATTGATCAGTTTTCCCAGGGCTTTTAGCTCATTGATATCACCGTCTGCCTCTACTCCAAATGTTTTAAGGATATAAAGAGCTTCATTAAACTTAATCTGCTTAATGGTAGGTAAACTGGAAGTCATATCATTGATACTTGACTGCAGTGTTTTAGTATTCGTAGCATCTACATGATCTTTCTTGCATGCTGTAAAAAGCAACAGACTGAAAACAAGTAGAAAAGAAAACTTTTTCATTTTTATTTGGTTTGTTGCAAATTTAATAAAACCTTTATTAATACTGGATTTTATTTTCACTTTATGTTTTATGACTTATTTTATTTCTTTATCACAGGAGCCATAATCTTATTTTTACTTTTTGTTGGGTTGTTCTTTTAAGTCTCCTTTAAAAAAATTGCTGAAGATAGTCTGCATATTCGGGAATGAAGAATCCTGCCAGTAAGAAGTTTTGTAATTACTGTTTTCTTTATCAAATTTTACTTTTTCAATATCATTGTCGTTGTTAAAGCTAAGTTCTGTAGGATAGAAATTTGTGTAAACGGCAATCTGATTGTATTCGGGTTCGCTTTTGTGTTTAAGCTTAACAAAAACAAGTTCATTGTATTCAAGAAAATCTTTCAATGTCTTTTCTGATCCTTTTTCAAAGGACATATTCAAAATGGTTCTGATATCATAAAATCGATATCCGAAGAATGAAAACTCTTTTTCCTGAAGTGCTCCTCCTGTTACTTCAATCTGATCTTTACGATCGCCTTTCAATTCTCTGATGATATTTCTTTTTGTTTTGTATTCGTCCGGATTTCCTACATTTTTAAGTTTTGGGATTTGCAGAGAGTTCCCATAATCCCATGATGAAGTTTCTTTTTTCTCGTTTTTAGAGTCTGCCAGTCTGAAAACTCTGTATTGTTCTACATTGGAGCTTTTCAATTTTTTTGTTTTATTGTCAAAAATGTAAATTACAATTCCATCGGCATAGCTGTTAAGCTTATTGTTTACCGTTACATAGGCGTTAAAATTTCCCTTAATGAAAATATATTTTGCCGGTTTGTTATTTTTGATAACGACAGTTTCAATTTCCTTTACCTGATCATTGATTTTTATAACGGATTGATCAAAGTCTGAGTAAGATAAGGTGGCCACCGGAAAATTATTGTAGATAAGCTGAAATTTTTCCTGGGAAGGCGAGAGGGATTGTTTGTCTATCTTACCTTCAATATCAGAATAGGCTACAATAGTTCCATCTTTCCCAAATACAGAAACTCTTGGAAGAGGGTTGTTATTTTTTTCAGAAACAAAGGTGATGGTCTGAACCTGAATAAAACTACATAGCAAAAGGAAGAATGTGTAAAGACAAAGTTTTGTTTTCATAGTAAGTTTGTTGATTGATGTGCATAAAAAAAGACTGATCGTTTTAACAATCAGTCTTTTATCATTTTATTTTGTTACAAGTCCTTAGAAAGGATACTCATAAATTTCAGATTCGTGTAAGAATGGGTTTCCTGTAGGAATCAACTTCAGTTTAGATAAAGCTGAAAGTACAGTAAACATAAATAATCCGGCTACGAATAAGATTGCTCCAAGGATTAACAAGAATACTTCAGGAGTGTTCCAGTATGGTCCTACCGTTCCCGGCATTACCATGTTGAAGTAGTCTAAGATGTGTCCTAAGATTACTACTACTGCCATTGTAGTAACTACTTTGTAGTTTCTCTTGATGCTGCTGCTCACTAATACCAATAATGGTAATAAGAAGTTGATGATCAACATTGGTAAGAAAGTAGGAGAGTAGTGCTGGAATCTACCGAAGAAGTAGTTAACCTCTTCCGGAACGTTGGCATACCAGTACAACATGAACTGAGCAAACCATGTATACGTCCAAAGCATACTTGTAGCGAAAAGGAATACCCCTAAATCGTGTAAGTGGTTGTCATTGAACTGTGGTAAGAAACCATTTTTCTTAAGATAAACACTTAATAGAATGATTACAGCGATACCACTTGAAAGGCAGCTAACCATTGAATACCAGATATACATTGTAGAATACCAGTGAGGGTCAATAGACATCAACCAGTCCCAAGCCCAAGCTGCAGAAGCAAATCCGAAGAATGCGATATAACCTACTGCCCATCTGTAAAGCATTTGATACTCTACTTTAGATTTAGTTTCGTCTACTTTCTTAGACTGAGCTTTTAATTTCCAAGCAAAGAAAGAAGCACCAATCACATAGATTAAAGTTCTTACTGCGTAGAAAGGAATATTTAAGAATTTTTTCTTTTCGAATAAGATCACATCAAAATGCGGAGAATCCGGGTTTGTCAATTCAGGGTCCATCCAGTGGAATAAGTGACCATTATGAGTGATGTTTAAGATCATAAGGATTACCAGGATTGCACCACCATAAGGGATATAAGAAGCAATAGCTTCCATTACTCTTGTAATGATGATCGGCCATCCTGCGTGGGCAGCGTGCTGAATAGAATAGAAGAATAATACGCAGCAGCTTACTCCAAAGAAAAATACAGCTACAAAATGTATTGCTGCTAAAGGCTGGTTGTGTACCTGCAATGTAGCATACTCAAGGTGAGCCGCGTGATCCTGAGGTCCAACCATTTCACTTGAGTGTGTAGGAGCAGTATGACCTGAAGCATGAACAGCTTCCATCATTTGTTCTATTTTCTCAGTAGAAATTCCTTTGTTCAAAAAGAAACCAATACCGAAAAGAACTAAACCTACAACAAGAAGTATTATAGAAGTTGATTTTAATTTTGGTGAAAAACTATACATTTCTTTTCTTATTTTTTAGTTTCGGTAGTCGTTTCAGTTGTTGCTGGTGCCGCCGCTGTAGCTGCTGCCGGTGCTGCTGCTCCTTTTTTGAAAGCACTCATCACATACATTGCTACTCTCCATCTGTCTCCTGCGTTCAATTGTCCCGCATAAGATCCCATGGCATTTCTACCGTTTGTTAATACATAATGAACAGATCCTACAGTAAGTTCTCTGTCAGCATAGTTTGGCACTCCGGAGAATGCTCCACTTTGTACGATAGGTCCTTGTCCGTCACCTCCTGTTCCGTGGCATGCAGCACAAGTGTGATCAAACAATATTTTACCTCTTTCAAGATCCTTCGCTGCATTAGCTGGGTTCAAAGGAGATACTGTAAGTTTTTTAGAGGCTTCATACCCTGCGTTGTACTCGTCAACATTTTTAGGTAATAAGCTTTCTTCAAAAACTCCATCTTTATTCTGAGCAACTGATCCTTCTACCGGAGAAAGACCTGTTGCACCATTATTTTTAACAAAAGCAGGAATTTCATTTTCATGATCTGAATAAGCATCCTGAGCTTTCATCAACGGATCATAAGCTACCGGAAAATACATGTCCGGGAAATATACCAACGGAGTGTTCTCCTTTGGTCCGCAAGAGTTAAGTAAAACTGTTGTTAAACCTAAAACCGCTGTAATTTTTAATACATTCTTTTTCATTTTAAGCGTCTTTAACAGTTATTTCTTCAACTCCAGTTTCAATAAGCAACTGTTTTACAGATTCTACATCTTCAGTTACGAATTCCATCATGAATTTATCATCAGTAGTTCTTGGATCCGGATTCTGAGCAGGAGCTCCTGGATACATTTTGTTTCTAACCAGAAAAGTTAAAGACATCATGTGAGCTGCACAGAATACCATTAATTCGAACATTGGAACTACGAATGCCGGCATGTTGTGTCCCCAGTCAAAAGCTGGTTTACCACCGATATTCTGAGGCCAGTCGTGATTCATCACATACCAGGTAAGAGTAGCACCGATCGTTACACCATAACAAGCATAGATGAAAGCAGCATCAGAAATTCTGGTTTTCTTTAAACCTAAAGCTTTGTCTAGTCCGTGAACCGGAAACGGAGTATAAACTTCGTTAATTGCGATTCCTTTATCGTTGAATGCTTTAACGCCGTTCATTAAATCGTCGTCATCAGCATAAAGTCCGTATACAATTTTAGTGGTGCTCATCTCCTTCTTTTGCTTTATAAGTTTCACCTGAGATTTTCAAAATCGATTTTAATTCAGCCTGTGCAATTACAGGGAATGTTCTTGCGTATAATAAGAATAATACAGAGAAGAATCCGATTGTTCCTAAGTATACACCCACATCAATGATCGTTGGCTTAAACATAGTCCATGATCCTGGTAAGTAGTCTCTTGAAAGGTTGATAACGATGATATCAAAACGCTCAAACCACATACCGATGTTGATGATTAATGCAACAATGAATGTCCAGATAATGTTCGTTCTTAGTCTCTTGAACCAGAAAGAAGCAGGAATCACAAGGTTACAGATGATCAATGACCAGAATGCCCACCAGTAAGGTCCTACAGCAGCACCCGGAGAAAGATATGTGAAATCTTCAAATCTGGATCCTGAGTACCATCCGATGAAATATTCAGTGGCATAAGCTACAGTTACCATACCACCCGTTAAGATGATTACGATGTTCATAATTTCGATATGATACATTGTAATATATTCTTCTAAGTGACATACTTTTCTTGCAACCAACAATAAGGTCTGTACCATTGCAAATCCTGAGAAGATCGCACCGGCAACGAAATAAGGAGGATAGATTGTTGAGTGCCATCCTTTAATTACCGAAGTTGCGAAGTCAAAAGATACGGTAGTGTGTACTGAGAATACAAGTGGAGTTGCCAAACCTGCAAGAACCAAAGAAAGTTCTTCGAATCTTTGCCAGTGTTTTGCTTTACCACCCCAACCGAATGCAAGGAATGTATAAATTTTCTTAGTCCAAGGAGTTTTCGCTCTATCTCTGATCATTGCAAAGTCAGGGATTAGTCCCATGAACCAGAATACAGTTGATACTGAGAAATACGTAGAGATCGCAAATACGTCCCAAAGTAGAGGAGAGTTGAAGTTCCCCCAAAGAGAACCGAATTGGTTTGGTAAAGGGAATACCCAGTATCCAACCCAAACTCTACCCATGTGGATTACAGGGAAGATTGCTGCCTGTACAACCGCAAAGATCGTCATCGCCTCTGCAGATCTGTTTACAGACATTCTCCATCTCTGTCTAAATAATAATAATACTGCGGAGATTAGGGTCCCGGCGTGACCGATACCTACCCACCATACGAAGTTGGTAATATCCCAACCCCAGTTAATAGTTCTGTTAAGCCCCCATGCTCCAATACCTGTCCCGATAGTGTAAGCGATACAGCCGAATCCATAGAGGAATAGAACTAGTGCAGCATATAATGAGATCCACCATAATTTACCTGCTCTTTCTTCGATAGGTCGTGCGATATCTTCTGTAATATCGTGATAAGTTTTGTGACCAATAATTAGAGGTTCCCTTATCGGAGCTTCGTAATGTCCTGACATTTTTTACCTATTTATTATTTAAACTTTATTTTTCTACTCTGTTTCTTACTTTAGTGTGATAGAACACGTTTGGTTTTGTTCCGATCTCCTCTAGTAAATAATATCTTCTGTTAGATGCATATTGCTCTCTGATCGAAGAATCTTTATCATTCATGTCTCCAAATGTCATTGCTCCAGTAGAACAAGCTTTAGAACAAGCAGTCTGGAATTCTCCATCCTTCACTCTTCTTCCTTCTTTCTTAGCCTCAAGAATTGTATTCTGAGTCATTTGGATACACATTGAACATTTCTCCATTACCCCTCTAGTTCTTACAACTACGTCCGGGTTAAGTACCATTCTTCCTAAATCATTGTTCATGTTGAAATCGAACTTGTCATTTAGGTTATAAGTAAACCAGTTGAAACGTCTTACTTTGTATGGACAGTTGTTTGCACAATATCTTGTACCGATACATCTGTTGTAAGCCATATGGTTTTGACCTTGCTTACCGTGTGAAGTAGCCGCTACCGGACATACAGTTTCACATGGAGCGTGGTTACAGTGCTGACACATTACTGGCTGGAAGATCACATCCGGATTATCAGCAGGGTGGTTCAATGCACCTCCTTCTTTGTTGAATGCAGTACCGTATAATTCTGGTACAGCCATTCCTTCTTTTAACCCTTCGTATACTTCTACCGTTTGTCTTGAAGAATAGTAACGGTCAATTCTTAACCAGTACATATCTCTGGACATTCTTACTTCTTCTTTACCTACTACAGGAACGTTGTTTTCTGCCTGACAAGCAATGATACATGCTCCACAACCAGTACAAGAGTTCAGGTCGATAGATAAGTTGAAGTGAGGACCATCTGTATCATCAAAAGCATCCCAAAGGTCGATTTTTCTCGCTGGAAGTGCTCCGCTGATCGTGTGGTATTCCAAAGGTTTGTTCCATCCTTTGTGCTCATCATCGAAAGCTACGTTGATGAAATCTGCCAAAGGAACTTCCTTCGCGATTTCATAACGACCCATCAATGTATTTTGAAGCTGGATACCTGCGAATTCGTGATCTTCTCCTGTTTTCTCAATTTTAACACCTGAAAGAACAAGGTTAGAACCGTCAAATAAAGGATAAGCATTTACACCGGTATCAGCAGTTGCTCCTGAGTTTTTCTTACCATAACCAAGCGCAAGACCTACAGATCCTTCAGCTTGTCCAGGTTGTACGAATACAGGAACATCTTTTATTGTTACTCCGTTTACAGTAAGGTTTACGATAGAACCATCCAGCTGCATTCTTGCATTAAGATCGTTATCAATTCCGAACTTTTCTGCGTCTTTTGGAGAAATTGTCAGATAGTTATCCCAAGACATTCTTGTGATTGGGTCAGGTAACTCTTGTAACCAAGGGTTGTTTGCCTGAGTACCATCTCCCATTGAAGTCTTAGTGTATAATACTAATTCTAATTCAGAAGCTTTAAAGTTTCCTAGTTCAGCAACAGCCTGAGCAGCGTTTCCACCTGCATAAGCTAAAGTAGTTGCGTTGGTAGAAGCGTTGATACCGTTATACAATGCTTTGTTGAAAGAAGTACCACCTAAAAGAGAAGCAGAGTTTGCTTTTAAATAATCGTAGTAATTGTTTGCTGCATTGTTTTTTCCGTTCTTCCAAACCAATAGAGATTCTTCAATCTGTCTTGATTTGTAGATTTTCTGGATTGTAGGCTGCATTAATGAATATACTCCTGTCTGTGGTTCGATATCTCCCCAAGACTCCAGCCAGTTGGCTACAGGAATTACAGCTTTCGCTGCTTTGTACATTTCATTTTTCTTATCTGCTACAGCAATTACGTAAGGAACTTTAGATAAAGATTTCTTGAAATCTTCTCCTTTTGGATGAGAATAAATAGGGTCTACGTTGTTGGTAACCAATACACCAACTTGTCCACCGTTTATCCATCCCAGGAATTCCTGGTATCTTGCTCCGTCAAATTCTTTAAGGAAGTTTGCTTTACCTGTGAAAGCTACTGAACCTAATTTCTGGTTGATTAAGTGTGCTAAAACCTGTGCTCCTTTAGAACCGTCAGCAAAAACAACAGCTTTGCTGCCTTTTGCTTTCAATTCGTTAGCAATTTCAGTTGCAGTCTTATCAGAAGTACCGCCACCTACGATTGCGTTGTAAACTTCAACTAAAGTTTTGTTTACAGCACTTGGTTTTAATCTGTATCTTGAGTCAGCATTAGCACCGGTTAATGACATGTTAGATTCCACCTGAATGTGTCTCAACATGTTTGGTCCTGGCTTTCTAGCTGCTGCATAAGAAGTTTCTAAGCTTGAAGCGTTATAGTCTCCTAAGAAATCAGCCTGGAAAGAAACTACCAATTCAGAACCTTTAAGGTCATAAACAGGTAATGCTCTTTGTCCGAATACTTCCTGAGCTGCATCTAATCCTGCAGAGTAAGGGAAAGCATCATATGTTACTAATTCAGCTGTAGGATATTTAGCTTTGAATTCAGCGAATAACTTTTTGAAAGTTGGTGAAGCAAAAGAGTGTGATAAAACCACAATCTTTTTGCCAGACGCTTTAGCTTCTTCCAACCCTTTAATAACAAAACTGTCTACTTTATCGAAAGTTTCATCTTTACCATCCAGTTTAGGCTGCTTTACTTTATCATTATCATAAAGAGAAAGTACACTTGCCTGAGCTCTTGCGTTAGTTTTACCTAAATCGCCGCCAGCTGGGTTGGGTTCAATTTTGATAGGTCTACCTTCACGGGTTTTTACCAAAACACTAGCAAAGTCGAAACCGTCAAAATAGGTTGAAGCGTAATAATTAGGGATTCCCGGAATAATATCATGCGGTTTTACCACGTAAGGAATCGTTTTGATTACCGGAGCTTCGCAGGCAGCTAAGGTAACTGCTGCTGTAGAGAATCCTAGTAATTTAAGGAAATCTCTTCTTGAAGTACTTGATCCGTTTTTCTCAGCATCTCCAAGGAAATCTTCTACCGGAATTTCTTCCTGAAACTCTTTCTGAGCCAGCTTATTATTCAAAGCCGGATCTTTAAGTTCATGAATACTTCTGAATTGTATTTTGTTTGAAGCCATTTATACTTCTAATTTTTTAGTTATTAATAATGACATTTACCACACTCAAGACCTCCAATTGCATCTACAGTGATCTTACCTCCATCTTGTGGATATTGTTTTTTCAACTTGTCATGTAGATTTTTGAAGTACTCTTTATTATAACCGTTGTTCATATCAACTTCAGTCGTTCTGTGGCACTCGATACACCATCCCATAGTAAAGTCGTTAGCCATCTGAACAACATTCATTGTATCAATTTTACCGTGACAAGCTTTACATACAACATCAATTTTGTTGTTAGGATTCTTTTTGTTGAAAGAATTGATGATCGCCTGTTCCCCAGCAATTACGTGCTGAGAGTGGTTGAAGTAAACGAAGTCTGGCATGTTGTGGATTCTTGTCCATTCAACTGGCTGTGTTTTTCCTGTGTACTGTTGTTTTGCAGGATCCCAACCTGTTGCTGCGTAGATCTTCTGGATTTCACCGTCATAGAATGCCTTGTCTTTTCCAGGCTCCATGTAGTGATCTGCGTTGTATTCAGAAATTGTTCTGTGACAGTTCATACAAACGTTCATAGAAGGAATTTCAGATACTTTTCCGTATTTAGCACTGGAGTGACATAACTGACAGTCAATTTTCTGTTCTCCGGCGTGAATTTTGTGAGAGAAGTAGATAGGCTGCTCAGGTTTGTACCCTTTGTAAACCCCGATCCACATTAGCCAGTTCCATACTCCGTAAGCAGCTAAAATAGCAAGGATTGCCAATAGACCTTTACCAATGAAGTGGAACTTCTCATACATTTCGCTGAAAGAACGAACTCTTGTTTCATTAAGTCCGGCTAAATCTTCAGACTGACCTAGTTTTACTAATTGTCTTAGTTTAACCAAGATCCAAACCAGTAAACCTGCGATCGCTAAAAGTGAAATGATTACAACGTTTGTAGTAGTTTTGTCTGCAGGTGCTGCCGCAGCAGCGTCAGTTGCAGGAGTTGCTTCCGGCTTTTTCTCCTCCGGAGCAGGAGGGTTAGTTGTGAAAGCTAAAATGTCGTCAATATCCTTATCTGTAAGATTTGGAAAGACCTGCATTTCAGTCTTATTAAACTTTTCAAAAATCTCATTAGCGTATTTATCCCCAGAAGCTCTCAGAGCTTTGTTGTCTTTGATCCACTTGTGAAGCCAATCTTTGTCTACACCACCTTCTGTCTTTACTCGTTCTACAACCCCTTTTAATGGTGGTCCTACAACTTGTTTGTCCAGCGCGTGACATGCAGTACAATTCGCTTTGAAAAGTTTCTCTCCGTTTTTAGGATCGCCGTCTTGCCCGTAAAATGAAGCACTGGTTGATAGCAATAAGCCTATCGCGATCAACGTTTTTTTATAATGCTTTCTCCAACTAATCATTTAAATTATCTTATGTTAGTAAATTATTGAACATTCAATCAATTCCGCAAAAATAATATTTTTAACAGGAATTTAACGGTATATCGAAAAGGGAAAATATCATTTACGTTTAATTTGTATTGATTCTAAATAACCAGTTTGGTATAGTTTTTTAATTTGTATAAATTTGCGGAAACAAGTTTAAATGAGAAATCTAATCAAAATATTTTCGATATTATCATTATTTGGATTTTATAATATTGAAGCACAGCAAGTTGTTAAAAAGGACACCCTGTCAGGAACAGAGCTTGTAATGACAATGGATTCCAAAATAAATGCTGCTTTGGAGGCAATTGAAGGGAAATGTGCTAAAACTGCGCCAACAAATTCTTCCAGAGATTTCAGTAATAATGATAGTGGAATTTCTACAGGAATAACTACAAAACCACCTAAGATCTTTGTGCCAAGCAGAGAACTTACCAATGCTGAAATCTGTAAGAAAAATCCTAGAATTTTAGGGTTTAAAATTCAGATTACAACAGTGAAAAGTAATGAAGAAGCCAACGAGGTGAAGTCTTATTTCAGAAAAAGATTTCCCAACCTGAAAGTGGAAACAGATGCGTCTTTAAGACCCAACTATAAGATTTTAGCCGGAAGTTATTTCACAAAACAAAGTGCTGCAAGTGATCTTTCCAGAATCAGAGAATACTTTAAATCTGCAGTAGCTGTACAGTATAGAATTTTCTGTGCCGAAGCAAAATAAAAGAATTTATTTCAACATAAAAAACAAAAAGCTGAGAAACATTCTCAGCTTTTTTTATTGGTAATATTGTTCCATAAACCAGAAAAATTCTGTCATTCTAAAAATATTGGCGGCGAGCAGATAAATGAATAACACTACAACCGTTAATGTTAGCAATGACATGATTTTAGGTGATGATCTGTACGCAAAAAAGAGCCATCCTAAAAGCAAAGGATATACAAAAACAAAATGTCCTCCGTAAATGTAGGAAGTATGAAGACCAAACCTCATCACACAATGGATCGCAATGTCAATGAAAAATGAAATGGCAATCACCTGAACCCATTTATTTTTGAAATTTTTACAATAACTCCAAATGATCAGAATCAACAGCAGGATTACAAAAAAGTAAGGAAACACTGACGAATAAAGGTCCATGTAAAGGCCTTTGAAATTAAAGCCTTTCATATTATGCTTGTCTGACATAATAAATCCGGGGAAAAGAATATTACCTCCGAAAAAGAACGAAAGGATCATATCCCATGCCGGCATCGACTTTACATTGGAGAACTTTTCATATTGCTGATTTGTTTTTGAAAAGATATTCTGATATTTAAAATCAATTCTGTTCAAATAAAGAAGTACAAAACAGATCATAGAGACTGTCACTCTAAGCGCTGCATTTCCGAATTTTTTCCAGTTTCTGAAAAGTCCTTTTTCAAATAAAAGTGGGATGAAAACTTTTACAATGTTTGTAATGGTAAGCCCTCCGATAGTAATCCCAGCCAGTGATAAAGCTGTTGCAGGTATTTTTTCTTCCTTCTTTAGTTTTATTGCTGCATAGTGGTTGTATAATGAGAGTAAAAATAAAGTGTAGGTAAAATTTTCCGGGGTGAATGACAAGATTATATTAGTGGAAAAAGCTCCAAAGAATAATATGATTAAAAGGCATAACCATAAAGGAAGCTGAATGATATTCTTTACATATTTAAATACCTGAATAATGTTTAATGTAATGATAATATTACTTAACCATGCCAGTGTAAGTCTGAAATTGGCGTCCATTTTTCCTCCTGAAATAAATAATGAAAATTCTCTTACCCAGTTAAAAAAATAGTAGGACAGAGGGTGTCTTTCAAAGCTGCCTCCTGTCATAAGGATCGATTTGTTATCAAAACTGAAATAAGCATCCCATGGGATTCTATTGTCAAAAATAATTCTGTAATGCAGGGCTATATAAGATCCTAATATTCCATAACAGATCATGAAAAACAGAAATACCGCCAGTTCGGTATAGGTGGATGGGAAAACCAGTTTTAAAAAATGGATAAATTTTGTTTTGATATAAGACACGTGTCAAATTTTTTGCAAAAGTAAAATAAAAAAACCACCAAAATTGGTGGTTGTAAAAGTTTGTATAGACGTTCTTACTGTTTGATTACTTTCTCGGTTTTGGATGTTCCATCAGAGAAGTCTACTTTTAGTAAGTAAGTTCCTTTTGGAAGTGACGAAATATCTGTAGTTTCAGAATTGTTTGTACTTATAGTTTTACCTGAGATATCAATTACAGATGTAGCTTTGATTTTTTTATCTGTTTTAATGCTGACTGTACCTTTTGTAGGATTCGGATAAACTGAAAGGTTATCCACTTTTGTTTTTGAGACTTCAGATGTACCAAGAGTTCCGTTAGCGATAACCTGTACATCATCAATAGAAACAGCATCAGCATCATTGGCAACATACTGGAACCGTATTTTTACGTTAGCTTGCCCTACATATGCAGCAAGACTTTTCTGTACAGTAACCGTATTATAAAAATCTGTATCGATATTACCATCACCGTCATCGGTAAAACCAGGTTCATCGTCTTCATTCCAGACAGTGGTCCAGTTGGTTCCTCCGTCTGTTGAAATCTGTGCCAGAAGATTTCCCTGGTTAAGACTTATCATATAACCCCAGCCAACTTTTACTTTGAAACTAAAGGTTGGGCTTGTAGCTCCTACCAGACTGAATGTCGGGCTTACAAGATTTGCTGTATTAGCTCCGGATATCCAGTCAATCGTGGCTGAATTATTACCCGCGATAGTAAATCTTGTTTTTAATTCAATTGAAGAAGCGGAACTACCTGAAAAGACATTGCCTGTTAGGTCCCATGCTCTGGATACATTAGTGTTTGATTTTGTCCACCCTGCAGGAGGAAATGTTGTTCCTTCAAAATTTTCCGAAAGTAGAGTTTGCGCATTTCCCAATATAGAAGAGACTAAGAAGATGAATAGTAATTTTGTTTTCATTTGGTTTACGTTTAAAGTTGACAGTAAAAGTAATAAAAAAATGAAAATAATTACATGTTTTTTAATTTTTTATGAATAATAATCAATTATGAACTACATGAAAGTGTGGAACATCCCGCTGTATCATCATATCCCGACGGCCTTTTGACGGAGAATTCAGGGTAGATTTCCTGATATGGATTTTCAAGAGCTTTGGTAAGCTTTTCCAGCATTTCCTTTTTACCGTTGCTGATCTCATCGATGCATTCGTAAAGAAGATAATTTCGAAGGATGAATTTTGGGTTTGTTTTTTCCATCATGGCTAAAGATTCTTCTCTGGAAATAGAGTTTAATTCTAATCTTGATCTATAACTTTTGATGAAATTATTAAGTTTTGTCAGCTTTTCTTCGTCCAAAATAATATAAGAGACCTCTTTAAAGTGCTCTGATATATTGGTGTCTTGAGTTGTTTTTACCAGTTGATTGAAAAACAGAGTATAATCCAGCTGAAGCTCTTGCATAAGACCTTGCCAGTTGGTGAAGAAATCCTCATCTTCTTTTCGCAGCTGATCAAATCCGAACTTTCTGCAAAGCATCTGGTCGTGGGCTTCCCAAAAATAGGTGCCAAAATTATTTAAAGTATCTTCCAAAAACTTTTCATCTTTGATTAATGGATGAAGAGCATTGGCCAGCTGCCAAAGATTCCACTGAGCGATCTGTCCCTGTTTTCCGAAAGCATATCTTCTTCCTGGAAGATCTGTAGTGTTGGGAGTAAAATTCAAATCATATTCATCCATCATGGAATAGGGGCCGTAATCAATCGTTAAACCGAGAACAGACATGTTGTCTGTATTCATTACTCCGTGTACAAAGCCTACTCTGAACCATTCAACCATCAAGTCGGCAGTCCGGGTAGATATATTTTCAAAGAAGTCTCTGTATTTTTTGTCGTCAGTTGATGTAATTTCCGGATAATAGTTTTCAATGGTAAAGTCGGCAAGCTCCTGAAGATTGTTGTATTCTCTTTGGGCAGACATGAGTTCAAAATGTCCGAAACGTAAAAAACTTTCAGCAGTTCTGATAACCACTGCACCTTTTTCCAGTTTTGGATTTCCGTTATACATGATGTCACGCATTACATCTTCCCCTGTGAAAGCCAGGCTAAGCGCTCTGGTTGTAAGAATGCCCAGGTGATACATGGCCTCACTCATCAGGTATTCACGTACAGAAGATCTTAACACAGCTCTTCCATCGGCATGTCTGGAGTAGGGTGTTGCTCCGGCTCCTTTCCACTGAATCTCGGTCTTTTTTCCTGCCTCATTGATAATTTCACCTGCAAGAATAGCCCTTCCGTCTCCCAGCTGTCCTGCCCAGTTTCCGAACTGATGTCCTGCATACGCTGTGGCATAGGTTCGGACGTTTTCGGGAAGGTTATTTCCCACCAGAAAGTCCAGGTCTTTATCTTCATATTTGCCCAGGCCTATTTCCTCTGATAAGGCTTCGTTAAAAGCTATCAACTCAGGTTTGTCAAAGCCGGCAGGTTTAATGGTGGCAAATAAAACCTTTGGAGTGTTTCTCTGCATAGGGTTGTTGGAGAAATCACCGGGAAAAGTTTCAATAAATGGCTGTCTGATGCGTTCGATATTCATGCTTCAAAGGTATTAATTATAAAAGAAAAGACCTTCCAGATTATTGAAAGGTCTTATGTATTTCTAAAAGAGAATTTATTTATTGAAATCTACTTCATCATTGGAATGAAGGTTTTCATTGATGTTGTCCTCTTTCTTTTCTGTTGGTTTTTTAGGCGTTGGATCTGCCGGCCTTGGATTTTTGATCTCATCAATGGTTTGAAGGCTTCCTTCATCTCCATATCCTCCGCTTAATCCTTTAAGGTTTGAACATCCGTCTTTCCAGTCTGAAGGTTTTACAAACTTATCATCAGGGGTAACTCCCAGGCTCTTATCTGCCCATACTTTCTTCATGAATATAGCCCAGATTGGCAATGCCATTTTCGCACCCTGACCTTCACCTGTTCCATAAAAGTGGGTAGCTCTGTCTTCCCATCCAACCCATGCTCCGGTTGCTAATTTTGGAGTAATTCCCATAAACCATCCATCAGAGTTGTTTTGAGTTGTTCCTGTTTTGGCAGCAATTTCTACTGCTTTTGAAATTCCTCTTCTTCCCAGTTCTCCGGAAGCGGTTCCGTATTGTGCAACACCTTTCATCAGTTCAATCATGGTGTAAGCATACATTGGGTTCATTACTTCCTTAGGTTCCACGTTTACTTCCTTGATGACTCTACCGTTGGCATCTTCAATTCTCCAGATCATTTCTGGTTTGTTATAGTTACCATAGTTGGCAAAAGTACTGTAAGCACCAAGCATTTCGTAAATTGTAATGTCTGATGAACCTAAAGCAATTGTATTGTTTCTTGGAATATCTTCTGTTACTCCCAGATCTCTTGCCGTCTGGATTACAGCGTCTACTCCTGTCATTTCAATAAGTCTTGCGGCAACAGGGTTTTGAGAATGTGCCAATGCATCTTTTAAAGTTAGCATTCCGCCTCTTCCCGGTACATGCCATCCGTTATGATCGTATGTTCCGTTAGAAACAGCTGAACAAGGTGTCATTCCGAGTTTCATAATCGCAGTGGCATATACGAAAGGCTTAAATGTGGATCCTACCTGTCTCTTACCTTGCTTGATGTGATCATACTGGAAGTGCTGCCAGTCTATACCACCTACCCATGCTTTGATTTCTCCTGTTCCCGGAACCATAGACATTAAACCTGCCTGTGCAATTTGTTTATGATATCTGATAGAATCCCATGGAGACATTTCTATCTCTTCTTCTCCGTTCCATGTGAATCTTGAAGTTTTGATAGGTTTTTTGAATTCCATCATGATAGAATCATCAGGCATACCGTCTGCTTTCAACATCTTGTATCTTCCGGTTCTTTTCATAGCCTGAACCATCACATCATTGATTTGTTTGTCGTTCAGATAGTAGAAAGGTCTGTTCTTTCTTCCTCTTTGTTCCGCATCAAATCTTTTCTGAAGATCCGTTAAGTGCTCCTTAATTGCCTCTTCCGCATATTTCTGCATTTTAGAATCAAGGGTAACGTATATTTTTAAACCGTCTTTGTAAAGGTTTAGTTTTTTGCCGGTTTCTTTTTCGTGAGTTTCAAGATATTTATCAATCTCTTTTCTCAGATAAAACTTGTAATAGGCAGAATAATCATCGTTAATATTTTTGATTGGATGATAATCTAATGCAATAGGTGTTGCAACTGCTTTGTCAAACGTAGCCTGATCTATGTAGCCTGTTTTCAGCATTTGATCCAAAACAACATCTCTTCTCGCTTTTGCTCTTTCCGGATTTCTCATTGGGTTGTTTTTTACCGGATTTTCAAGCATAGCAACAAACATGGTTGCTTCGGGTAAAGTAAGTTCGGAGGTCTTCTTGTTAAAGTATATTTTGGAAGCCATTTCAATTCCGTTGGCATTGTAAAGGAAATCAAACTTATTGAAATACAATGTTACAATTTCTTCTTTGGTATATCTCTTTTCAAGACTTACAGCCACTACCCATTCTTTCAGCTTTTGAAAAACAGCCTTAATTTTATTATCTGCTCTTTTCCCTGTGAAAAGTAATTTTGCCAGCTGCTGGGTGATGGTAGATCCTCCACCTCGGCCGCCACCAAAAACTACTGCTCTGGCAACAGACTGAAGGTCAATTCCTGAATGTTCTTTGAAACGCTCATCTTCTTTAGCCTGAAGCGCATAGATAAGGAAAGGAGGAAGGTCCTTATAAACAATGGGCTGAGTTTTTTCTTTTTCGAATTTACCCAAGGTTACTCCGTCTGAAGAAATGATCTCAGAAGCAACAAAGATGTCCGGATTTTCAAGTTCTTTTACATCAGGCATTTCACCAAGGAATCCTTGGGAAACCGAAAAGAAAAGTACTGAAATTCCAAGAACTACCGCGATGAGTCCTATCCAAATAAATGAAACCCATTTTCTCCAGGAGGTATCTTTCTTTTTCTTGGGAGGCAGAGGAAATGTTTTCCCCTTATTTCCTGCATTTTTTTTGTTTTCTTCCATTTATGGTTACGGTTTAGCCGTTTCTATTTTTACCCCAATATCCTCAATTCCCGGAAGGTTGTCGTTTCTCATCGCCTGGGTAAGACCGATTTCATATTTTCCTTTTCCTGGAAACTGGTAATTTACTTTATACTGAAACAAAGTTTCTTTCGTATCACCAAACCCTGTACCAAGCCATTCTCCGTTTGGTTTAGCCAGAACATAATTTAAAGTGTCTGTTTCCTTTTTTTTGTTCTGTAGATTGGTGAAATTCACTATAAACCTTATATTGCTGTAAGGATAAGTGTTGTTATTTCTTACGACAAATATAATATTTTTAGGATTCTGCGGATCTGAAACTTCAAGATTAAATTTTTGTTCACTTTTCTTATTCCATTTGTTATCAACGGAATTCATAATGACATCTCCTCCTGAGGAAGAGTTGCAGCTAAAGAAAAGGATAAGTGAAAGTAATCCTAAAATTTTATGCATTATTATCTTTTTTTGGAGGGTATCTCTTTTTGAATTTTTTCTTGTTTGGATTGTTCTGTGGTTTCTTATCAGCATCAGAGTTGTTCACCGCTTTTTCCACAGCTACTTTTTGCTGCGGGTGCTGCTTTTGAGGTCTTGGCTGATTGGCAGACTGGGCATTTGGGTTTTCGGTTTTTTCAGATCTTTCCGGCCTTTCGTTTTTCTCCGGTCTGTTTCTTTTCTGTCCTTGTCCCTGACCTTGGTTTTGTGATCCCTGTTGTCCGTTATTCTGCTTATTCCTGTTTCTGTTTCCTCTGTTTTTCTTCTCAAATCGGTCCACATTATTTTCCTGGATCAGGTCAATAGTATGAGTAGAGGCTTCCGGCTGTTTCAAGTCTTCAAGAGGAAGCGTTTTTTCACCTCTTTTGTTTTTTGAAATCAGTTTTTTAACAAGATCAATATCGAAATCATACCATGCGATTGAACTATCCACATAAGCAAACCACATTTTCTTTTTGAAAACATCAATTTTGATACAGAATGCTTTTCCTTTTTCTGTTTCCAAAGTAGTTGAAGAAGAAGGGAAGTTGCTTAACGCATCCAGATAGCTGTCAAGCTCATAGTTAAGACAACATTTAAGCTTACCGCACTGTCCTGCAAGTTTCTGAGGGTTGATGCTCAGCTGCTGATATCTTGCAACGTTGGTGTTTACAGACCTGAAATCTGTAAGCCATGTAGAACAGCAAAGCTCACGTCCGCAAGATCCGATTCCGCCCACCTTGGCTGCTTCCTGTCTGAAACCAATCTGTTTCATATCAATTTTAGTACGGAAAGCTCCGGCGTAATCTTTGATTAATTGTCTGAAATCCACTCGGTTATCAGCGGTGTAGTAAAAGGTGATTTTTGAAGCATCCCCCTGATATTCCACATCAGTAACTTTCATTTCAAGACCTAATCTTTGTGCAATTTTTCTTGCTTCAAGCTTTACGCCATCTTCTTTTTTTCTTGCTTCCTGCCATACCTCAAGGTCTTTTTGGTTGGCCTGTCTGTATATTTTGAGTGCCGATTCTTCAGAAAACTTTTTCTTTTTCATCTGAATCTTTACTAATTCTCCCGTAAGGCTTACTACGCCTACATCGTGTCCCGGACTTGATTCTACTGTAATTACGCTACCTATATGTAAAGGAATATTATTTACATTTTTATAAAACGATTTTCTGTCATTTTTAAACCTAACTTCTACAAAATCACACCTGTTCGGTGCCGGATTGTTGATGTTAGAAAGCCAGTCAAAAACACTTAATTTATAACTATTCCCGCAGGTATTTACATTTTCACAGCCATTTGCGGTTTTTTTAGGGCCGCAAGAATGTGCAGAATCGCCGGATGTTTTACATCCACAACTCATATTTTCTATTATTTATAATCTGCAAATTTATGTATTTTTATCTTTATGCGATTCTAAAATACTTAAATAAGCTGAATTCGGCATAAAACATTTTCATATTTTGCCTAAGATGATGGCTGTAGGCTTAACCAGATGCTAATATTTATTCTATTTGTTTCCTTTAACATTTATTATCTTTTTACTTTCCTGTATTGCTTTTTCAGAGCATAATTGTTTAGTTTTAAACAACCGTTTAAAACTAAACAATGAATATGACTTGGTTTATCAACTGTATTAAATAGTTAATAATGATTATTTTGCATTTTATTTTCTTCGAGGTGTTATTTTAAACATAGTTTTCTTTTGCAATATTGTTTAAAATATTAGGAAATATTAACAGATGTATTCAAAATAATTTTATATTTGGCTTATATATAATAATAGTCTATGAAAAAAATATTAGTATCAACTGCTTTATTGGCGGGAGTTCTATCTTATGCAGGAGGCTTCAGAGTTTCCCTGCAGGGGGTAAAACAATTGGCAATGGCGCATACTAGTGCTCATGCCGAAGACGCGAGTGTGACATTCTTTAACCCGGCGGGTATGTCATTTATCCCTTCCAAGCTGAGTGTAGTGGCAGGAGGGTTTGGTGCAAGTAATAAAGTTACTTTTCAAAACTTCAATACTTTACAAAGTGCAGAAACAGATAACCCTATAGGAACACCTATATATGCTGCAATTACTTATAGACCCATAGAGAAACTTACCGTAGGGTTCAGTTTTTCAACGCCTTTTGGAAGTACAATCAAATGGCCTGATAACTGGGAAGGTAAGGAATTGGTACAGAAAATGGAACTGAAAAGTTTCTATTTCCAGCCAATGGTCTCTGTAAAATTGGCTCCATGGGTATCTTTTGGTGCCAGCTATATCTACGCAAGAGGAAAAGTAGATTGGGACAAGGCAGTGACTCAATTTGACGGAAAGGTTAATATTAATGACGATAATGCAACCGGCCACGGATATGGATTCGGTTTCTATTTCAGGCCTGACCCGAAATTAGATGTGAGTATTGCATATCGTTCAGCAATCGATATGAAAGCTAAATCAGGAACTGCTACATTCCAGTTCCCATCTCAATCTGTTTATAATCAGCTAAAACTGAATGCAGCAGGACAAGATGGTTTCTCAGCAACGCTGCCATTGGTTGAAGAATATACCATTGGTTTGACCTATAAGATCACACCGAAGTGGCAGGTTTCTGCAGACTTTAACTATCACGGATGGGAAAGATACAGCAAGCTTACATTGGATTTCGAGAATGCGCCTATCGGGAACAATCCGTCAGACCCAACTATTCTTACCAATCCTAAGAACTTCAAAAACTCCAAAACTTTCAGACTGGGAACCCAGTATGCGTTCACCAATATGATCTACGGACGTTTGGGAGCTTATTATGATGAAGCACCTTATACTACGGATAACTTTATACCGGAAACTCCTTCATATGATACCTATGTGGTTACAGGTGGGGTAGGCTTCAAGCTGAAGCAGTTCGGAATTGATGTTGCCGGAGGATATGCAATGCCTCAGTACAGAAAGGTGAATAATGTTAATATAGGGCTTAACGGACAGTCAAAAGCAACTGCTTTCTACTTTGGTCTAGGTTTCTCTTATAATCCATTTTAATTTTAGAAGACTATGAAAAAAATTATAATATCGACAATGGCAGTTTCTGCACTTCTTTTTACAGTAAGCTGTAATACGGATTTCGATACGGATGTGAAAGATATCCCGGTAACAAAAGGAGACGCAGACTTTTCAAAATATATTTCGTTAGGAAACTCATTAACTGCTGGTTATAGAGATGGAGCTCTTTACAGCAGTGGACAGAGTGAATCTTATCCAAGCATGATTGCAGCGCAAATGCAATTAGCAGGTGGAGGCGCTTTTAAACAGCCAATGATGCCTAATGACACAGGAGGGTTTACCAATTTATTTAACCCAGCAACAGGAGATTTTGCAGGTAAATATGTGTTAAGTGTTGTGAACGGAGCATTAACTCCCGGTCCAACAGCTCCAGGAGCAGCATTAGATAATGTTTCTGCTGGTGGTCCTTACCAGAATATGGGAGTTCCGGGAGCAAGAGTAGCGCATTTACTGGCTCCGGGATATGGGAATCCAGCCGGATTAATCTCTACGCCTGCTACTGCAAATCCATATTTCGTAAGATTTGCGTCATCAACAACAACTTCAGTAGTAGAAGATGCCCTAAAACAAGACCCAACCTTCATTTCTTTATGGATAGGAAATAATGATGTTTTATTATATGCAACTTCAGGAGGAGCTGATCCGAATGTTCCGATTACGCCAGTAGATGGTGCTGTAGGGGTAGGGTTCAGTAATACCTATGCTTATTTAGTAGATAAACTATTCCCTGCCGGTACAAAAAGAAAAGGTGTTATTGCTAATATTCCTACAGTTACCAATGTCCCTTACTTTACGAGAATTCCTGCTATGCCTCTTACAGGTTTGACAGATGCTCAGGTAACTCAGCTGAATACAGGATATGCTCAGTATAACGCAGGATTGCTGCAGGCTAAAACCTTAGGAGCGATCAGCGATGCTGAATATCAGAGAAGGTTAATTAAATTTACTGCCGGAGCAGCAGTCAACGGAGCTGTAATTGTAGATAAAGATCTGTCAACTGTTCCGGGGCTTCCAAAATACAGACAAACAACAGCGAAGGATTTAATTCTTTTACCAGCTAGTAAAGTTCTTACTCCACAGGCTGGAGGAGGTACTTCCGTACCATTAGAAGATAAGCTTGTCCTTACTGAAGCTGAGACTGCAAAAGTCCTTGCTGCTACTGCAGGATATAACACAGCGATAAAAAAAGCAGCAACAGACAAAGGTCTTGCCTTTGTGGATATGGACGCTAAAATGATGGAATTGAATTCTAAATCAGGAATTATTTGGGATGGAGTAAAATATACGGCGACATTTGTAACCGGCGGAGCGTTCTCTTTAGACGGAGTTCATCTGACAGGACGCGGATATGGTATTGTTGCTAATGAATTTATTAAATCTATCAATGCTAAATACAACTCTACACTTCCACAGGTAGATCCGAACAAATATTCAGGAGTTAAATTCCCTTAATAATTGATAAAATAAAAACTTAGAAACCACAGGAGTAAATCTTGTGGTTTTTTTTTAAATTTGCAAAATCTTTTAAAAAGTAAAAATGGCCGATCAGTTAAGTTATCTATTTTGTACAAGAACCAGCAGGGACTTGGCAGAGAAAATTGCCCAGAATTATGGGAAAGAATTAGGAAAAATCAACTTTCAGGAGTTCAGTGATGGGGAATTTGAGCCTGTTTTGGACGAATCTGTAAGAGGAGGAAGAGTTTTCCTGATTGGATCTACATTCCCTCCTGCAGACAATCTTTTGGAACTTCTTCTAATGATTGATGCAGCAAAAAGAGCTTCTGCAAAGAGCATCACCGTAGTAATTCCTTACTTTGGTCTTGCCAGACAGGACAGAAAAGACAAACCAAGAGCGCCGATCGGTGCAAAATTAGTTGCCAACCTTCTTACTGCAGCAGGAGCAACAAGAATCATGACAATGGACCTTCATGCAGATCAAATCCAGGGATTCTTCGAAATTCCGGTAGATCACCTGTATGCCTCTACTATTTTCGTAGACCACATCAGGTCTTTGAATCTTGATAATCTTACCATTGCTTCTCCGGATATGGGAGGTGCGAAAAGAGCGAAAAACTATGCCGGTCACCTGGGTGCTGAAGTAGTAATTGCTTATAAGGAAAGAAAAAAAGCAAACGTTGTAGAAGAAATGTTCCTTATTGGTGATGTTACAGGTAAAAACGTAATCCTTATTGATGATATGATTGATACTGCAGGTACACTTTGCAAAGCTGCAGATATCTTGATTGAAAAAGGAGCAAAAACAGTAAGAGCTATGGCTACCCACGGAGTGCTTTCTGGCAAGGCTTACGAGAATATTGAGAACTCAAAATTGCTGGAAGTTATTGTAACTGACTCAATTCCTGTTAAAAATAATTTGTCATCTAAAATAAAAGTGCTATCTTGCGCCCCGTTATTTGCAGACGTTATGACAATGGTTCATGAACATAAATCAATTAGTAGTAAATTTGTTATTTAATTGATTTTAAATAAATTGCAAATTAAAATTAGAACAATTTTTTAAATTTTTTATAAATGAAATCTATTACAATTCAAGGTACAAAAAGAGAAAGCGTGGGCAAAAAGTCTACAAAAGCTTTACGTGATGCTGAATTAGTTCCTTGTGTTGTTTATGGAGGTGAAGCACCTTTGAACTTCTCTGCTGAAGAGAGAGCTTTCAAAGGATTAGTATACACTCCTGAAGCACACACGGTATCTATTGAGGTTGACGGAAAAACAATTCCAGCTGTTCTTCAGGATATTCAGTTTCACCCGATTACTGACAAAATTCTTCACGTTGACTTCTATCAGTTATCTGATGATAAGCCAGTGATCATGGAAGTTCCGGTAAGAATTACAGGACGTTCAAAAGGTGTTGTAGCTGGTGGTGTTTTACGTCAGTCTTTCAGAAAACTAAAAGTAAAAGCTATCCCTGCTAACCTACCTGACGAAGTAGTAGTTGATGTTACTCCATTAAGAATTGGTAACAAACTTTACATCGGTGGTATCAAAACAGAAGGATATTCTTTCATGCACCCTGACAACGCAGTAGTAGTTGCTGTTAAGATGTCTAGAAATGCAATGAAAGGAGGTGCAGCAATGCAGGATGATGATGAGGATGAAGAAGTTGCAACTGAAGAAGGTGCAGCTCCTGAAGCAGCAGCTGAAACTGCAGCAGAATAAGAATTGCTTATTTAAACAATATAAGAACCCGTCAGTTATGGCGGGTTTTTTATTTGATAACGAGTAAGCAGGATACCTAAACAATCTGGTAGGCTGCTTTCAATTTTGTCTTTTGCCCTTTAGTAATTTCATCTTTTGTTTTATTGGCTTTCTTCACCTTACCCTATTGAATATTTCTATCAACAGATAGCGATCAGTACCCAACCCCATGCTTCCTTTCGGAAAAAAAGCCGTAAATTTGAAGAGTTCTAAATAAGGACGTTTTAATTTAAAAAATAAATAAATGTTTGACATTCAGGAAATAAGAAGCCAGTTTTCTATATTGGACAGAGAAGTGAACGGTAAGCCTTTGGTTTATCTGGATAATGCAGCTACATCCCAAAAACCAAATTCAGTTTTGGAAGTCTGTCACGCATATTATACAGAACTTAATGCTAATGTTCACAGAGGGATTCATACGTTGAGCCAGCTGGCAACAGAAGAAATGGAGCTTTCAAGAAGAAAGATTCAGAAATTCATTAATGCTGAACATGACTTTGAGGTGATTTTTACCAAGGGAACAACAGAAGGGTTGAACCTCATCGCTTATATTTTAACACAGAAACTGCAAAAGGATGATGAGATCATTATTTCATATCTGGAGCACCATTCCAATATTGTTCCATGGCAGATGCTGTGTGAAAGGACTGGAGCGAAACTGCGCGTGATTCCTATTGATGAGAACGGAATCCTTCAGATGGATTATTTTGATCAGTTTTTGAGTGAAAAAACGAAGGTTGTTTCTGTAAATCAGGTTTCCAATGCATTAGGTATTATGAATCCGATTGAAGAGATTATTGCCAAAACAAGAAAGAATACAGATGCTTATGTTGTGATAGACGGAGCTCAGTCTGCTCCGCATTTCAATATTGACGTACAGAAGATGGATTGTGATTTCTTTGTGTTCTCAGGTCATAAAATGTATGCTCCGATGGGAACAGGCATTTTATATGGAAAACAAGAAATATTAGAAGCTTTACCACCTTTTCATGGAGGAGGAGAGATGATTGCAACCTGTTCTTTCGATGGTACCACTTATGCAGGTCTTCCATTCAAATATGAAGCGGGAACACCGAATGTAGGCGGGAATATTGCTTTAGGTGCTGCTGTTGATTTCATGAACAGAGTAGGTCATACCCATATTCAGAATCATGAAAATGCTTTATTGGAATATGCGCAAAGACAGCTTTTGGAAATAGATGGTATTAGAATCTATGGTGAAAAAGCGAAGAGAACCGGGGTTGTTTCTTTTAATCTGGAAGGAGTAGGAATTGCCTCTGATGTAGGAATGATTCTTGATAAAATGGGAATCGCTGTAAGAACAGGACACCACTGTACGCAGCCTATTATGAACTTCTTTAATATTGCCGGAACAGTGAGGGCAAGTTTTGCTGTTTATAATACTTTCGAAGAAATTGACGCTCTGGTGGAGGGCGTTAAAAAAGCACAGAGAATGTTGAGCTAATCAATATCGGATGTCAATTATATAAAATTAAAAGCAGCTGTTGAGCTGCTTTTTTTATTAGTCAATGGGAATACAGTAGCACCGGCCTTCAATAATGACCTGATAGTAGCCGATAGCACATTCCAGACAGATTTCTCCTCCTGCCATAATGCTTTTCATCTTTTCTTTGTTGAGTTTTTTCATATGATGCGATTTAAAGGTTAAGCATAAAATTCTGATGTTTTCTAATAATTTCATGTAATGTATTGATTTTATATATAATTATTAATGTTTTGTGAAAAATATTTCGCTAATTTTATATAAACATCAAATATTTTATTATGAAAAAATTCTTTATTCTATTATTGTCGATTTGTGGTCTGTATGATGCACAAGTTTTTTCTGAAAATTTCAACGGAAATTCTTTGCCGGCCGGGTGGACGGTAGAGAATCCGGATAACTCTTTTAAGTGGAATGTGGGTGCCCAGAATGGTTTCGCTGGCTTTCCCGATGGAGCAGCTTTTTTTGATGATGATGATGCAGGACCATCCGTAGTTAATACCAATGCGAGACTGATTTCTCCTGTAATTAATCTGACCGGAGTAGTAAATCCAAAGCTCTCGTTTAATTATGCCAATATGATTGATAATCTTGATTCTACTTTAAAAGTTGAAGTTTTCAATGGAACTTCCTGGATTCAGGTTTTTACTTTTTCAGGTGACGCAGGAATATGGGATCTTGATTTTAATACTTTTACATTTGTAGTAACCAGTTATGATACTGCCGCCAATATAGATCTGACACCTTATGCTAACGCAGCTTTTAAATTAAGATTTGTTTATGATGATGCCGGAGATTATTCTTACGGTGTTGTAATAGATAATGTAAAGATTACAAGTGGTCTCCTGGCAACGTCAGAAGTTTCGTATGCAGATCATATAGATGTATATCCGAATCCGGTTAAGGGGGATTTTTATATTAAACAAAGCTCTCAGAGTAAGTTTGAAAAGATTTCTGTAATTGACCAGTCAGGAAAACTTGTGAAAACATTTAATAAAGCATCTGATTCCTATGACTTATCAGATCTGCCAAAAGGAGTCTATATTATAATGATCAGTAATCCTGATGGAAAAGTTGTTAAAAAGAAAGTGATGAAGGAATAATCATTAAAAAAGTAATTCTAACAAAAAACCCTTATAGAATGCCTATAAGGGTTTTGTATATTTTCAAAGGAAATAATCTTATACATTCGGTTTCCAGTCTACTACCGCTCTGATGAATGCTTCAGCATTTTCTACAGGCACATTAGGGAGAATTCCGTGCCCTAAATTGGCGATATATCTGTCTTTTCCGAAACGGTTGATCATTTCATTCACCATCTTCTTAATCGTTTCAGGTGTTGAGTGAAGTCTTGCAGGATCAAAATTCCCCTGTAGTGTCATCGTATGGTTGGTCAGTGTTCTTGCGAATTCCGGCTTAATAGTCCAGTCTACGCCAAGAGCAGACGCTTTAGACATTGTCATATCTTCCAGTGCGAACCAGCATCCTTTCCCGAATACGACAACGTGAGTAAGCGGGCTTAATGCTTCAACAATCTGATTGATGTACTGCCATGAGAACTCCTGGTAATCCGTAGGAGAAAGCATTCCTCCCCATGAATCAAAAATCTGTACAGCAGAAACTCCTTTTTCTACTTTTCTCTTTAAATAAGCGATTGTAGTATCTGTAATCTTTTGTAATAATAAATGAGCAGCTTCAGGCTGTTGGAAGCAGAAGGATTTTGCAATATCAAAAGCTTTGCTTCCTTTTCCTTCTACACAGTAACAAAGAATAGTCCATGGAGAACCGGCAAAACCGATCAATGGGATTTCGTTATCCAGCTTCTGTAAGGTAAGTTCAATAGCATCAAAAACGTAACCTAAAGTGTCATTCACATCCGGAGTTTCAATATTCTGAACCTGTTCCATTGTTCTGATAGGAGTATCTAACCATGGGCCAACAGATTCTTTCATTTTGAAATCAATTCCCATTGCCTGCGGCACTACCAGGATATCAGAAAACAGAATCGCGGCATCCAGAGGAAATCTGCGGATAGGCTGCAGAGTGATCTCAGCGGCAAGTTCAGGAGTCTGACATCTTGTAAAGAAATCATACTGATCTCTTAAAGCAATGAATTCCGGCAGATATCTTCCAGCCTGCCTCATCATCCAGACAGGAGGTCTTTCAACGGTTTCTCCGCGAAGTGCTTTTAAATATAGGTCGTTTTTTATCATAATCTATTGTAACTAATATTACCGGCATCCGGTAACAGATTCTAAATCCTACTTCCGATTTCTTTTCTGATCAATGCAAATATCGATGTCAGGGTATTTTCTTCCGAAGTAAAAATTTCTTCCTGCGTATAATTTCTCAGCTCACCGGAAGTGGTTCCGCCAATGGAAAAAAGCTTCATGCCTTCCAGAGAATTTCGCCTTGCAAAACTACGAACTCCGCTCGGACTAAAAAATACTGCAGCATGATATTTTTCAGTTATTACAGGATGAGTTTCCTCAGTATTATAAATGGTAACTTTTTTGTACTTAATGTTTTGTAACGGAAGGTCTTTGTCCAGAACATTGATGGCAAGATTGCCACAGAAGTGCAGGAATTGCTCGTGCTGGCATTTTCCGATAATGAATCGCGAAAGAGTTTCAGCATTTTTCAGTACCTTAAATGTTCCAAAACCATGTTTCCTCAGCTCTCTTTTGGTCTTTTCACCTACACAATAGATTTTGTTATAGTTTTTTGCAGTAAAATCTTCATTGGGTTTGAATCTGTTTTTAAAAAAAGAAGCAACTCCATTGACGCTGGTAAAAATCAGAGAGTAGTTTTTCAGATCAAAAGGATTGATCATAATAGGGCTGGTCTTAATTACCTCAACACAGTCAACCAAAATATCCTCTCCTAATTCTTTGGATATAATAGATGGGTCTATATTTTTGGTAAATAAGATTTTCATGTCTGTAAAATTAAGAAAATGAAAAAGTGTTGCTAAAGGAATATAAAAATATAAATCTGAACTATCAGATCTGGCTTTTGATTTCTGCCATTAATTCTTTTCCTCCGTTCTCAAGAACAACTTTTGCAAACTTTTCTCCAAAATTCTCATTTGGAGTATAGACAAAGTTTTCATCTACAGCAATACAGTTTTTACCGTCCAGAGAGCAAAGTGCTGCTTTGAAGCGGATCTGGTCGCCGATAATTTCTGCAAAAGCCCCGATAGGTGCAGTACAGCCTCCTTCTAAAGTGCTCAGGAAGTTTCTTTCAATCTCTACACAGATTTGTGTCTGTTGATGATTGATCTGGCGCACAATTTCATTGATCTCCGGTTTATCGGTATGTCCGGCTACAGAGATTACGCCTTGTGATGGCGCAGAAATCATTAATGGAAGCATTTCGTAATCAATTTCCATTTTCATTCTTTTGATGCCTGCCAAAGATAAGATCGTAGCATCGAAATCTCCTTCTTCCAGTTTTTGAAGTCTGGTTTGAATATTTCCCCTGATATCCGAAAACTCAGCGGTAGGATAATTTCTCAGCCAGAAAGCTCTTCTTCTCAAACTGCTGGTGGCAAGTTTAAGCTCATGGAATTCTTTATTCCTTGCAGATTCTTTTCTGATCAGGATATCCTGTGGATAATCTCTTTCCAGATAAGCGATCATCTCAATATTTTGAGGCAATTGAGTGGGAACATCTTTTAAAGAATGTACGGCAATATCAATTTCATCATTCAATAGGGCAATATCAAGATCTCTTGTGAAAACCCCGGTAATTCCTAAAGAATAAAGCGGCTGATTAAGGTTCTTATCGCCAGAAGAAACGATAGGAACAATTTCCGTTAAATAATTGTTGTTCTGAAGGTGCCTCGCAACCTCTCTAGCCTGCCAAAGTGCAAGTGCGGAATTTCTCGTTCCGATTCTAATGCTTTTCATTGAATTCGTTGTTTGGTTGTTCAACTAATATTTCGTGCATTAATTTACTAATTTCTTCGGCTTTTAAAGGATTATCGATGATATATTTTGCAAAACGGTTGGTGATTTTCTGGATCATTTTATCAGAAAGTTCCATGTCCGTGATGTTTATGTATTTATTTTTTTTGTAGAAATTATGCATTTCATTACGCTCCATGTTCTTTAGAACGGCTTTGAAATGATGAATATTAGGGGCAAGCTTTCTCTTTTTCTCCCATTCAATAAAGTCTTTCATCAGTTCCTTAATGATTTTTTCAGCTTTCGGGATTTCTCTTTCGCGCTGTTGAATCGTTTCCTGAATCTGTTTTGAAAGCTCATCCACATCAATCAGAGTTACGTTTTTATTTTCAGTAACATTCTTTTCAACGTTATGAGGAATGGAAAGGTCAATGATCAGTGTTTCTTTTCCATTAGGGAAATGAGACCGGTTGACAATAGGATGCTTGGCTCCTGTTGCTACAATAAGAATATCTGTATTTTTTAATTCCTGGTCAAAATCAGAATAATCAACATGAGGAATATTGTATTTCTGGGAAATCTTTTCGGCTTTCTCCTGAGTTCTGTTGGCAATTTTAATTTTCGGCTGGTAGACATGCTTTACCAGGTTTTCAACGGTATTCTGTCCTATTTCGCCTACCCCCAAAAGAAGGATGTTTTTTTCAGTAATCCTTTTCTGGTTGTTTAAAATATAATGAACGGCAGCATAAGAAACAGAAGCTGCGCCATTCGAAATGCCGGTTTCATTTTTTATTCTTTTCGAAATCTGAATCGCAGCATTAATGGCTCTTTCCAGATAAGGATTCGAATTTTGTCTTTCTTTTTTGAAACGGCTGTATGCTTTTTTAATCTGCCCGATAATTTCAAAGTCTCCGATAATCTGGCTTTCAAGGCCTGCCGCTACTCTGAAAAGATGAATCAAAGCTTCCTCTTTGGTCAGAATATTGGCGAACTGAAGAAAATCGGTAAGTTGTACTCCAATGGTTTTGCAATACTCTTCAGCTACTAAAAGATAATTGGGAGAAGTGGTATAGATTTCGGTCCTGTTACAGGTGGAAACCACAAATGCATCGCCCAGATCTTCCTGATGGACTCTGGAAACAAAGTTTTTGATGTTCTCATCAAAGAATGCAAACTTTCCTCTCGTTTCTACGTCGGCTTTCTCGTAGCTTATTGAAAGCACGGCAAAATTTGACGTTCGATGAATGTTGGAATACTGTAACATAAGCAGTGGCAAATTTACGATTTTTTTCATTAACCTTTCTCAGATAGTGTATATGATAATTATCGTAAAAAACTATAAAAGGGAATGCCGCAAAAGGCGAAACTCTAAAAAGTCAAAAATGGCATGTTGTAAAAAAGCTGTTACACTTTTTAAGTTTTATTGATGCTTTTTTGTTGAGCTTTCTTAGTCTTTTTACCCTTTTGCTAATTCGCTTTTCAGCCCTTTTAACATCCCATTAATTTTAGTTGAAATCAAACTCTGTAAATGTCTAAATTGAAAGTTAATAAAGAATTATAAATTTTAATAAAATTTTAACCAAATTAAGTTGGTGGGAAATTTCTTTAGTAGTCTTAAATTTATATCTTTGTAATCTTAAAATCAGAAGAAAAATATGAGTTTATTTGATATGTTTACGCAAGAAATTGCGATAGACCTGGGAACGGCTAATACCCTTATTATCCATAATAATAAAATTGTTATAGATCAACCGTCAATTGTTGCAATTGAACGTTCTACGGGTAAACCCATTGCTGTAGGGGAACAGGCTAAGCATATGCAAGGTAAAACTCACGAGGATATCAAAACCATCCGTCCTTTGAAAGATGGAGTTATTGCTGATTTCCACGCTTCTGAACACATGATCAAGGAATTCATCAAGAAAATTCCTGGAATTAAAGGTAAATTCATTCAACCGGCATTACGAATTGTAATCTGTATCCCTTCTGGTATCACTGAAGTTGAAAAAAGAGCGGTAAGAGACTCTGCCCAGAAAGTAAACGCAAAAGAAGTAAGATTAATCTACGAACCAATGGCTGCTGCAATTGGGGTAGGGATTGATGTACAAAAGCCTGAAGGAAATATGATCATCGATATAGGTGGTGGTACTACGGAAATTGCAGTGGTAGCTTTGGGAGGTATTGTATGTGATAAATCTGTGAAGATTGCCGGAGACGTATTTACCAATGATATTGCCTATTACTTAAGAACTCACCATAACCTTTATATCGGGGAAAGAACAGCTGAAAGAATCAAAATTGAAGTAGGTTCTGCAGTAGAAGATCTTGATGTAGACATCGAAGATATCCCGGTACAGGGTAGAGACCTTATTACGGGTAAACCTAAAGAAATTATGGTTGGATACAAAGAGATTGCACGTGCATTAGATAAATCAATCATCAGAATTGAAGATGCCGTAATGGAAACATTATCTCTTACACCACCGGAATTGGCTGCAGATATTTACAAAACAGGTATTTATCTTGCAGGAGGAGGAGCGTTATTAAGAGGTCTTGCGGACAGAATTCACAAAAAAACAGGTCTTCCTGTGTTTGTAGCTGAAGATCCGTTGAGAGCTGTGGTTCGTGGAACAGGTATTGCCCTTAAGAATATGGATAAATTCAATTTCTTAATTAAATAATTTTAACTTTTTACGACTTTATATCTGAATGGGATTTTTGCTGAGATTATTTTCGAAGAATACTCTTTTCGTCTTCTTTATATTCCTGCAAATTATTGCTCTGGTTTTGATATTCTCAAGAAATGCCATGCAGAGATCCTGGATTGCGGGCCAAACGGCTGCGTTTAATTCCTGGGTTTCCGGATATATTGATGAAGGAGTTTCTTATCTGAAGCTAAAACAGATCAATGAAGATCTTGTGGTTCAGAATAAAGCCCTTATGACTGAGCTCTATGGAAAAGACGGAGAAAAAAATCCTGTTTTCAAAAGAGTTCATGATACCATTGGTGGCGGGCAGATCTATACCTTTGTTGATGGAGAGATTGTTTTCAACAGTATCAACAGAAGAAATAACTATTTTACAATCAACCGTGGCCGTAGAGACGGAGTCTTTCCTCAAATGGGAGTAATGGCGCCGAGAGGTATTGCGGGAATTGTAATCAATTCTACAGATAGTTATGCATTGGTTCAATCCGTGTTAAGTGTCAACAAGATAAGAATTAATGCAGCACTTAAAAACTCAGGGTATTTTGGTACTTTAACATGGAACGGAGATAACTCAAGGGTAATGCACCTGTCGGATATTCCAAAATATGTTGCACTAAAAGTAGGTGATACTGTTGTTACAGATGGTAAATCTGCTATTTTTCCTAAGGGAGTTACCATTGGTACCATTGCAGGATACTCTGTAGATAATAAAACCGGCTTCTGGGATATTTCCGTAGAGCTGAGTGAAAAAATGGGAACGTTGAATAAAGTGTATGTAGTGAAGAATCTTAAGAAAGCAGAAGTGCAGAAGATTCAGGACACTATGCAGGCTGTAATAAAAAAGGAAAATGATTAGCAGGACTTTATTTACCGATATATTGATCATGATCTTTCTTGTTGCATTACAGATATTTGTATTGAACAGGATTACGCTTTTCGGGAAATATACTCCGGTATTATATCCTGTATTTGTCATGTTCTATCCGTTTTTCAGAAACAAATTTCAATTCCTGGCATTGAGTTTTTTAATAGGATTGTCTATTGACGGTTTTCTTTATTCGTGGGGAATCAATGCATTTGCAACAACGTTAATTGCCTATTTCAGAACGTTGATCTTCAGGACTTCCACAGATACGTCTACGGACTTTTTCTCATTTCAGTCCCTTCAATGGGCGCAGTTTTTGCTGTTTTTATTTTCAAGCATTTTCCTGCATCAGCTTTTAGTACAGTATATCGAGTTCTTTAAGTTTAGCAGGTTTTTTGAAATATTATTTAATGTGTTGGTAACAAGTGTAATTTCATTTATCTTTATAGTCATCTACGCATTAATATTTAAAATCAAACAAAAAGTTTGAACACACGTTATTTAAAAATTTTTTCCATTCTTGTTGTCATCGCTCTTATTTTTGTGGCGAGACTTGCCTATTTGCAGCTGTTTACAGACCGTTATGCGCTGAATGCGGCCAACACCTCCATTAAAACAGAATATGTTATTCCACAGCGTGGGGTAATTTTTGACAGAAATGGTAAAATCATGGTGGGTAATCAGCCTGCTTATGAAATTTCGTTTACCCAGGCTTTGATGAAACCTGACTTTGATACACTGGCGTTTTGTAGTTTAATGAAAATTACAAAACAGGATTTTATCAATAAAATCAATGTGATCAAAAAAGAAAAATATTATTCAAAGCTGACCCCGATGACCTTCATTAAGGACCTCAGCAGAGAAGATATTGCCAGAGTTCAGGAAATTATTTTTAAGTATCCAGCATTCAACATTGTATCCAGACCTCAGCGTCAGTACGAAGTTTCCACATCCGGGAACCTTCTGGGGTATACAAGTGAGGTGAATGAAAGAGATATTAAAAAAGATTCACTATACTATTTACCGGGAGATTTCATTGGAAAAACAGGGGTTGAAAAATCCTACGAAAAAGAACTTCGTGGCGTAAAAGGTGTGAAATATATCCAGAAAGATATCAGGCTCAGGAACATAGGCTCTTATAAAAACGGAGCCCTGGATAAAGACGTCATTACGGGTAAAGATATCACATTAACGATTGATTACGACCTTCAGAGGACCGCTGAAGAAATGCTGGTCAATAAGCATGGTGCAATTGTAGCTTTAGATCCTAATAACGGAGAAGTTTTGGTTTCTGCAACCGGACCGGACATTGACCCGAACCTTTTTACAGGCCCTAATAAATCAAAAAACCTATATGCCCTTTCAAAAGATACGCTTTATGAAAATAAACCTACTTTTGACCGTGCGTTACAGGCTGGATATCCTCCGGGATCCACTTTCAAACTATTGACTGCCTTAGCGGCCATGCAGATGGGGGTAATGGATGAAAAAACTATTTTTCCTTGTGGCGGCGGATTCTTCTATAAAGGAAAAAGAATTAAAGGCCATGGTGGAGCAGATCCGCTTATCCCATCCATCCAGGTTTCGAGTAACTGTTTTTTCACCTATGCATTTATTGCCATTATCAAAAAATATCCGGGAAACCCTTCAAAAGGTGTTGATGAGTGGAAAAAAATCATGAGCAGTTTCGGAGTTGGAGAATTCTTGAATAATGACTTTGCTGTTGGGGCAAAGGGGAGAATACCTTCAGGAGATTTTTACGAGAGAAGATTTAAAGCGATCATGAAGGCAAGCGGTTCCCAGAGAACTGATTTTAAAAACTGGGATGAAATGTCTACGGGTGCCATTTATAACGGAATGGGACAGGGAGATGTTTTGGTAACTCCTATTCAGCTGGCCAATTATGTAGCGGCTATTGCTAACAGAGGATGGTATTATACTCCTCATATCGTAAAAGCAATTGATGGAAAGCCAAATCCAGACCCAAGATTTAAAGTGAAACACAAAACTCTGGTTGATCCAAAACATTTTGAGCCTGTTTTAAAAGGAATGGAAGCTGTAGTTTTAAGAGGAACTGCAAGAGGGCTGAAATCCAATGATTTTACCCAACTGGCAAAAACAGGTACTGCACAGGTACCGCAAGGAAAGGATAATTCCATCTTTGTATTGATTGCTCCTGCTGATAAACCTAAAATTGTTGTAGTAGCAGTAATGGAACATGCAGGATTTGGAGCTACCTGGGCAGGGCCAGCCTGTACCGTGATTGCTGAAAAATATATTACAGGTGATCTGAAAAGAGAACATCTTTACAAAAAAATGATTACCTCGAGTTTCATGCCTGAATACAAAAGGCAGTGGATTGCTGATTTGAAACGTAAAGGTTTGTATATTGATCCTAAACCTGACTCAATCAGACAGAAAAGAATAAAAGATAGCCTGGAGCAGGTAAAACAGCAAAAGGCTAAGCTGCAAAAGAAAATAAACGAAGAGACTAAAAAAAATAACACTGCTAAAAAAACTGCGAAGCAATGAAATGGACAGAAGGAATAGATAAACTTGGCCTTGGGCTGTATTTCCTGCTTTGCATTTTCGCGATTGCAAATATTTACAGTGTGGACCAGAAACTGGGTGAGAAACAGTTGATCTTTTTCTGTATCTCATTATTTGTTGGGCTTATCATCTTTGTCAGCAGAAGTAAATTCTTCGAGAATATGGCAGGGATTATTTATATTGGCGGTGTGCTGCTGCTGATAGGGCTTTTCCCGTTTGGTAAAGAAATCCTTGGCCAGAAGAACTGGTATAAGTTCGGAAGTTTTACCATGCAGCCCGTGGAGTTCGCCAAAATAGGAACCGCTTTAATGCTCGCTAATTATGTTTCAGGACCTGATTTTAATCTTAAAAACAGAAAGTCTTTATGGACTACTTTAGCCATTGTTGGTATTCCGGCAGCAGTAGTTCTTGCTATTCCGGATGTGGGCTCCATGCTTGTATTTATTGCATTTTTCATTGCTTTATATAGAGAAGGGCTGAGCGGGCTTTTATTTGGTATAGGATTTATTTTTGCCGGAGTTTTCCTGATCTCGCTGGCTATTCCTCCTGTTTATGTTGCGGTTGCAGTTTTGCTGATTGCCGGTGTGCTGATTGCAATGAATTATCATAGAATGTCATGGGATGTAATTTCTATTTCAGGAATTACGGGCTCTATTCTTTTATTGTGCGGACTGGCTTTCGGGTCTCCTTATATTTTAGAAAAACTGCCTAAGCACCAGAGAGAAAGGATTGAGGTTCTTTACAAAGGAGAAAAGGCATTCAGAGATACTTCCGGATACAATCTTTTGTATTCCAAAACAGCGATCGGATCCGGCGGGCTTTGGGGAAAAGGATATCGTGAGGGCTCTGTAACCCAGGGGAAATTTGTGCCAGAGCAGCAGACAGACTATATTTTCTGCGCGGTAGGGGAAGAGTGGGGATTTATCGGAAGTGCTATTCTGGTGCTTGCTTATGTGGTATACATAGGAAGAATCTATTATCTTTCTGAACAGCAAAAATCAACTTTTAACCGTGTATTCGGATATTGCTTTGCCTCGATTCTGTTGATGCACTTTTCGATCAATCTGGGAATGGTAATGGGGCTTTTCCCGACAGTTGGGATTCCGCTTCCTTATTTCAGTTATGGAGGAAGTTCTTTACTGGCATTCTCTATGATGACTTTTATTTTCTTTAAACTTAATTACTCTGATAAGAACAGTTTGGTGTAAAAGAGAGAGTTTGGAAGCTGGATGATGGAAGTTTATCATTGTTCTGCTGATCATTCATCTTCAAAATCAACTTCATCAACAATTTGTATGAAACAATCCTATTTCTCAGACGAAGATTTCGAGAGCAGAGATTTCACGCAACTTCCTTTAGAAAAAAGTGAGTACGAAAACTGTACGTTCAGAAACTGTAATTTTGAATACGGAAATCTATCCGGTTTCAGCTTTACAGACTGTGAATTTCTCGGGTGCAATCTCAGTATGGTAAAACTGATCAAAACAGCTTTTCACGAGGTTGTTTTTAAAGAATGTAAAATGTTCGGGCTTCAGTTTAATGATTGCAATGCATTCGGATTATCCTTTACATTTGATGGAAGTTTATTAAACAATTCCGTTTTTTATCAGACATCCGTTAAAAAAACTGTTTTCAAAAATTCAAAATTAATTGAGGTGGATTTCAGTGAATGTGATCTGTCCAATGCAGTCTTCAGTAACTGCGATTTGTCGGGCGCCGTTTTTGACGGTACAAATCTGGAAAAAACAGATTTCAGGACTTCGGTTAATTATTCGATAGATCCGGCTTTAAACAGGCTTAAAAAGGCCAGATTTTCGCTTTCTGAGATCCATGGTCTGTTGTATAAGCTGGATATTGAAATTGATAAGAACAGCTGATGTCTTTGGTTAAGTTCTGTTTGTTTATAAATTTATCAATATTAAAATAATAGGAGTGGGTTTTAGCCCGTTTTTCTCCTTCTTGAATATTCAGCCTTTCTTAGCTGGAATTTAGCCGAAATAGTGTATATAAAAAAGCCATCAGGATTCTGATGGCTTCATTATTTAAATCAATTATTTATAAAATTAAAAATTTGCGGGTGTAGGAAGAGTAGCTGCTGCTAAGTTATTGTAAGCTTCTCCTTCTTCGTTGATCACTCTTTTTGCGAATCTGAATTTAGGTCCCCAATAAGAATCATTCAGTGAAGAAATCATTACTCCTTTTGATGTTGCTGCGTGGATGAATTTAATCTCACCTTCTTCAGTAACACTTTCTACAATACCTACGTGAGAAATTCTTCTTCCATGAGAAAAGAAAATCAAATCTCCCTTCTGTAACTCTCCTTTTTCAATTCTTTCACCTTCCTGAGCCTGAGATGCAGCTACTCTAGGTAAACTAAGACCTGCTGCTGCTCCGAATACAGAAAGAACAAAAGCTGAACAATCGATACCGTTTCTGGTTGTTCCTCCATATCTGTAAGGAGTTCCAAGGTATGTTTCAGCTTCTTCAAGGATACCGTCAATGGTTTTATTATGTTTGATTGCTTTTGCAATCTCAGAATTCTTAACTGCTTTTTTAGCACTAGCAATAGATGCCGCCTTTTCTGCAAGGAATGAGTCGATAAGTTTTTGCTTATCCTGCTCCATTTTTTTGTTATCTATAGAAGCTAGTTTGGCATCTGTTTTGTATTCTTTTGTGTAAGTTGCTGGTTTTGAAACCACATAATTTGTAGCACACGATTGCAATGAAACTGTAGAGACTAAAGCAACTAAATAAAACAAAACTCTTTTCTTCATATATATTTGATTATCCGTGTTAAAAAGGAATATTTATTTTCAAAAGCAATACAAAAGTAGAGATTCCGAGCAAAAGACCCCTGATATGATAATTGTCAGGATCTTATTTTAACACATTTTAACATATAATTTACATATGTTAAAGAAAAATAAACCGCAACAGCCTTTTTTTGGTAAGTGTGCGGTTTTTTTTATTAAGATTCTTTAACAAACTTCTTCGATTTTCTTCTATATATCACGTTTTGTGATTCAAAGTCTTAATTTTCAGTGCTGTTAAAAAAACAAAAAAATTCCCCGGAAAACCGGGGAATTTAAACTAATATGGAACTTTACAGGTGTTATTTGGTAAACAACATTTCTCTGTATTTTGTCATTGGCCAAAGCTCATCATCCACCATCATTTCCAAAGCATCAGAAGCTTCTCTGATAGGATCAAATAATGGTTTTACTTTGTTACAATAGTTTTCTGCCTGTTTTTGGCTGTCTGATATGGTTTTTGCAGCCTCTCTGGCTTTGATAAGATCTTCAACACCAAGCTTGATTTTAGAAACATTTTCAGAAATGCTTGTAATTAAACTCATTTGCTCTTTTGCCAGCGTTTTAAATTCTTTATCACCAAAGATATCTTTAAGACCTTTTACATTTTCAATTAATCTGTTCTGATAATTTAATGCAGATGGAATGATGTGGTTTCTGGCGATATCACTTAATACTCTTGCTTCAATATCAATTACAGTAGAGTATTTCTCTAATTTAATCTCGTTTCTCGCTTCAACTTCTCTGTGGTTGAAAATTCCCATCTCTTCATAAAGGTCTAGGAACTTCTTGTCCATTTCCTGTTTTAAAGCTTCAGGAGTGGTCTTAAGGTTGTTCAATCCTCTTTTCTTAGCTTCTTTCGCCCAGTCATCAGAATATCCGTCACCTTCAAACATAATGTTTTTACACTGCTTGATGTATTCTCTCAATACATTAAAGATCGCTTCGTCTTTCTTAAGACCGGTTTCAATTAAAGCATCCACTTCTTTCTTGAAATCATTAAGCTGTTTAGCTGCAATCGTGTTCATTACGGTCATAGACTCTGCACAGTTTGCAGAAGAACCTACCGCTCTGATCTCAAATTTATTTCCTGTAAATGCAAATGGTGAAGTTCTGTTTCTGTCTGTGTTATCCAACAGGATTTCAGGAATCTTACCAACTACATTTAATTTTAATTCTGTTTTCTCTTCCGGAGATAATTTTCCGCTGGTTACCTTTTCAAGTTCTTCCAATACACTGAACAGCTGGCTTCCGATGAATACGGAAATAATTGCCGGCGGCGCTTCGTTGGCACCAAGTCTGTGGTCATTGCTTGCAGATGCGATACTTGCTCTTAGAAGATCTGCATATTCGTGAACCGCTTTAATGGTGTTAACAAAGAATGTCAGGAACTGTAAGTTTTTCTTTGGATTTTTTCCAGGGCTTAACAGGTTTTCACCAGTATCTGTTGCTAAAGACCAGTTGTTGTGCTTTCCGCTTCCGTTTACTCCTGCGAATGGTTTTTCGTGGAAAAGAATATGGAAGTGGTGTTTGTGTGCTACTCTTGCCATGATGTCCATCAACAAAGAGTTGTGGTCTACCGCAACGTTTACTTCTTCAAACATTGGTGCAAGCTCAAACTGGTTAGGGGCAACCTCGTTGTGTCTTGTTGTGGCAGGAATTCCCAATTTCATACATTCGATTTCCAGCTCTTTCATGAAGTTCATTACTCTTGTAGGAATAGAACCGAAATAGTGGTCGTCCAATTGCTGTCCTTTTGCAGGAGAATGTCCTAATAAGGTCTTACCTGTTAATACAAGGTCAGGACGAGATTGGTATAATGCTGAATCAACAAGGAAATATTCCTGCTCCCAACCCAAAGTAGGAGTTACCTTCGTTACGTTTTTGTCAAAATACTGCATTACGTTAGTCGCAGCTTCATCTACAGCATTCAAAGCTCTCAAAAGAGGTGCTTTGTAATCTAATGTTTCTCCTGTATAAGAGATGAAGATGGAAGGAATACATAATGTAGTTCCCATAATGAATGCCGGAGACGTAGGGTCCCAAGCTGTATAACCTCTTGCTTCAAAAGTATTTCTGATACCTCCGTTAGGGAAAGACGATGCATCCGGCTCCTGCTGGATAAGCATGTTTCCACTGAATCTTTCAATGGCTCTGCCTCCTTCGATTGGAGTGAAGAAAGAATCGTGCTTTTCTGCAGTAGTACCCGTCAAAGGCTGAAACCAGTGCGTATAGTGTGTTACACCTTTGCTCATTGCCCAGTCTTTCATCGCTACAGCTACCTGATCTGCAATATGTCTCTGAATTTTAGTTCCTTTTTTAATAGCATCCATGATAGAACCGAATGCTTCTTTTGTTAAATATTCTCTCATGGTTTCTTCTGAGAAAACATTTTTACAGAATAGCTCTGATAATTTCGCAGGGATCTCAACAGAGTTGTCTTTTCTGAAATCCTTAAATGGAAGGGTTTCTAATGCTTTGAATCTTAAGGTTGACATAATTGGGTTGATTTTTTACAGCGCAAATTTACAAAAAAAATGAATTGAAAACATTTTAACCCTAAAAATTTTAGGGGTTGTTTGAGATTTTATATAATATAAACAATTGTTTGGTGTTTTTTTACAGGGGTGTTTTGTAGTTTTGTATTCAGAAGCACTTGGAGTATGGAAGCTAATTGTCCGGACGGTGCAAAGAGCAATTGTATTTGCTGTCTTCCAGGATATATCAAATTAAAATTACAATTATTTAACTTAATTTTTGAGATTTTTTCTGAAAATAAATAAAAATATAGGCAGAAAAATAAAAAATGAATAGAGAAAAGGCCTAAAATAATCCATATCATAAACATCAAATACATAGAATAAAACATGAGTTCCAAAAGTTATGAAGAGATATGGTAATATTTTTTTAGAAGAAATCACCTGGTTTACAAAGAACATGGTCAGCATTTGAAGGAGAATTACCAAAGGGAACTTATCAAATAATCCATAGATTCCTGCAAAAGGGGATATTAAAATTGATTTAATAATTTGGGTAAGGTTTGGTGCTTCATCAAGCTGAAACAAAAAAAATAAAGCTCTGATAGGAAAGTATATAAAGATATGACAAATCCATATTTTCCAAAAAAGAGAAATTCTGTTTAATTTATTTTTCATAAGGTTTAATAATTTTTACAATTTCATTATTGACTGTTCCATCTGGATTTAGTTTGCCCTTGAACCCATACCATTTTGGTTTATGCTTGTATAAATATAGCATTAATAACGGTAAGTCTATTCTAAACTGTGAATCTGTTACTTTAGCATTAGGTGTAAAATCATCGAATGCCGGAACAATGTCGTTGAACCAACTAATTGCCTGAGCTCCGGCTCCATGCCATCCACCCTGAGGGTCTTTGTCTGCCATATTCTGAAACCTGGATATAGTTGATGAACTTGTTTTTCCATAAATGGGAGGAGCTACAACCCCTTGCTCATGTTGTATAAATTCTTTATCCCAGAGGTAAGCGGCGTCTCCTTTTAAAGGAGTTTTAGCATATTGACCATACATAAGCTCATGAAATTTGGTTATTGCAAAATCACAGATCCCTAAATTTAATTCATTTAAAATAGTTTCAACATCATTTGCTAGAAAACTATTCCCTCCTTCCAGTGAGTTTGATAATGCTTTTACCAATCCTTTAGCGCCTTTGCACCATTTTACATCATGCCCGAATCGATTTTTAATATTCCAGTCCACGCCCTCGTAAAAATCATAAATTTGTTTGAAAGGGGCAAGTCTTCCTGGTATTTTGTGTTCAATAATATAAGAATAGGCTCTTCTCCAGGTATCATTATTTTCTGCCCTGTCTTTTGTCAGCCATGAACCATCCTGTCCTTTCCAGTCTTCTATTTTTATAGCTTTGTTTCGTAAAGCAAGTTTGTATGTTTCATAATCGGGAAATTCTCCTCCAATATATTTTTCTACAGAATTTTTGTTGGTGAGGAAATCATACATCAACTGAGGAAAATTATTACCAACATAATTTTTGGGAAGGAGTATTTTAATTTTACCCCCATCAATATTAATGTATTTTGAATGATGTATGGCAGAATCAAAGTATTTTACTCTAGAAGATCCTTCTACAATTTCTATAACAAGTGGATTGATGTTTTGCTCCACATCTTTTACCCCTACGTAGTTGAAAAGAATATTAATTACCGGAAAAATTTTTCCCACAATAAAGACTCTTTCTTTTGGGAAAATATCTGTAGAATAATCAGATAACTGAATGGGCTTAATATATTTTCTGTAATAATTTGCATTACGAATCTGAAAAAGAGTTTTTACCGTATTAAGTTCTGTTTTATTGAGAAAGAGAACATCTGCGTCTTCCCTATCTTTTACTGTTAATATTTCCTGTTCTGCAAGACTTGAAATTCTCATCGATGGATATTGGGTATGTAACCCTAATCTTTTTGGATAGCTCATCTGTATATGTTTTAATTATGAATATATGACAAACTTAGGCTTGGAAGACGCCAAATCTCGACGTATTAAAAACAAATAGGCATCAGCCTGAAGGATATGTTTTAAACGACTTGTTAAAAGACAGTTAAAATAAAGTGGGCAAAGATTTTGTATATTTGTGTGAAATTTATTTTATGACAAATTCTAGAGCAAGAGAAACAACAGAGGCTATTGAAAGACTATACATCTCTATGAGACACTTATTTTATAGAGGATTTTTCAAGCCGGGCGGAGTTTCAGGAGAAAGTATCAGAAGTTTGTTAAAGACCATCAATCCGGAAATTTATGGAACCATGAATATTCCGAGCAAATTGGAATTGGACGGTTTGATGTATGTACTGGACAGACTTCCGGAAGGAATTGAAGAATGTGCTTTTATTCATCTTACATCTGATGAAGGGTTTGATAAAGGAAGTTTCGAACCTATTGTTCCCAAGAAAAGAAGAAGAAACTGTTATAGAATAGACGAACACCAGATGAATATTGAGGTTCTTTTGGGCCGTTCCGAAATTTATGACATTCTTACCCACCTTACCTTCCTTTTTATAGAAGCTGACAAAGTCCGTAATCTGGCATTTATCCAGGATGAAAACTGGAAGCCGACACGTGCCTTCAAAATTATTGAGGAAGTGGTAAAAGGTGAAAAGAAATACAGCAGAAAAGAAAAAGAAGTAGCACTTATTCATCTTTCTTCTTTAATAGGAAGATCTTTTGATGAGACTTTAAGAGCTTATAATACTTTTGGTGACGATCATAATCCTGACCGTCTGTTCAAAATCATTTACAACTTAGCAAAAGTAAGTCTTGATGATGCAAAAGGAAGCAGAGAAAGAGAGATTCATTTCAGTTCTATATTAAAAGAAAGAGTAGGTCACCATTATTTTGGTGAAAAATGGGCGAACAAAGTGAAAGAGGTTTTATTTGAAAATAATCTTCATATGCGTCCGTTACATATTATTTCAGCCAACATGCACTCGGTGAAAAATATGCTGTATGCCAATAATGCCCTTAAAAAGAAGCAGCACCACGAGGTGGATTATAAACTGTACGAAGAGATCTCCAACAAGAAAGAACTTCGTGATAAAGTTTTAAAATATGCTTTGGAGGAAGGAATGATCCATATTGCAGACAAGAGCGGAAGTAATATTGATGTTCAGATCATAGACCTCAGCAAAACAGACCTGAAGAATACCCCGTTTGCAGACATCAAGTTCTCAGGTGATGACGTGGTAATGGTTTTTGACTATGCTTTCGGAGAGCAGGCTTTTGAAGTAATGGACGAATTGCTGAGACCTTTTGAACATAAAGGAGAAGTATACATGATGCATGTAAAATCCGTTTCCATCATGGGTAAAGCAGGTATTCTTACCGGAGCGAAGGGGGATATTATGATCCCTACTTCTCATATTTTTGAAGGAACTGCAGATAATTATCCTTTTGAAAATGCCTTAAAGCTGGAAGATTTCAACGATGATGAATTAAAAGCTTTTGAAGGTCCAATGATTACCGTTCTGGGAACCTCTCTACAGAATAAAGATATTCTTTCCTATTTTATGAATACTTCATGGAAAGCTATTGGTCTTGAAATGGAAGGAGCACACTACCAGAAAGCTATTCAGGTGGCATCCAAGATCAGACACCATATTTCACCGGATTTGTTTGTCATGTATGCCTATTATGCATCGGATAATCCGCTGGAAACGGGAAGTACATTATCTTCAGGAGGTTTGGGTCTTACAGGAGTAAAACCAACGTATCTGATCACTTTAAGAATCCTTGAGAAGATTTTAAGAAGCGGTAAGAAAGAAGCTTCTGCTAAAAAATAATTACATTTTTAAGATGACTTTTCTTTATAAATTAAGAAATAATTTCATGAGCGTATCTTTTATGCTCATGATTTTTTTTGTATCAAGTTGTAATGTAAAAGAAGAACAAAATTTTCCTTTTTACCAACAAACGAATGAAAATAACTGTGGCCCTGCTTGCTTAAAAATGATTTTTGAGTATTATGGAAAAATATATTCAGAAAAGTATTTGGGCGAAATGACTCATGTCAATAGTAATGGAACAACTATGCTTGAATTATCTGATGCCTCGGAATCGCTGGGATTTAAACCTATAGGACTAAAGGTTGATTTTCTAAATCTGAGTAAAAATGTAAATTTACCATGTATTGCTTATTGGAAATCTAAACACTTCGTAGTAGTTTATAAGATAGAAAATTCAAAAGTTTATGTAGCAGATCCAGGAGACACCTTAAAGGTTTATGATAAGGATGAGTTTTGTAATTTGTGGGAGGATCCTCAATATATTGGTGAAAAAACTGGTTATATTTTAGAAATTAATAAATAAAATTATGAGCCAAATCTTACAATTATCAAAAAGATTCAGAGAAGTACTGCTTGACGGTCTCTGGATCGCCAATACCAATTTTAAAGATCAGCTTTCAGAGGTGACCTGGGAACAGGCGGTAACAAAAGTAGATGCTTTGAATACCATTGCGATGCTTACTTTTCACATTGATTATTATATTGCAGGAATCGTTAATGTTTTTGAAGGCGGGGGTCTTGAAATCAAAGACCAATTCAGTTTTGATCTTCCTCCCATAGAATCTCAAAAACAATGGGAAGATCTTTTAAATAAGCTATGGGCAGATTCTGAAAAATTTGCATCATTACTGGAACAAATGCCGGATTCCCAACTGGATGAGGTTTTCGTTGATGAAAAATATGGAACTTACCGAAGAAATATCGATGGAATGATTGAACACAGCTATTATCATCTGGGACAGATTACTTTAATTAAAAAACTGTTGAAAAGCAGATCAAACTAACCATTTATATTTTCCAAAAAAGAATTTAACAATACAGATTAAAACCTATCTAAAACCATAACAAACAGAATAAAACCTCAGAATAACTCCTATTTGAGGTTCTTACTTAAATTAACTACCTTTAGAAAAAATAAAATTTTAAATGAGAAAATCGGCTGCAATCATTTTTGCGTTTATCATTTCACAATTTCAGGCTCAGCAAGGAGCTTATTATCAGCAGGCTGCGAAGTACAAGATGGATATTGATGTCAATGCTGAAAAATTTACCTATCAGGGAAAACAAACTTTAGAATACACCAACAATTCACCCGATGAGCTGAATGTGGTTTATTTCCACTTATACTGGAATGCTTTCAAACCTAATTCCATGATGGATCAGAGAGTAGCTTCACAGGGAAAAAATGGTGATGGGAGACTTCAAAAAGACGGTATTTCAAGACTGGCTTCCATTCCAAAAGACCAGGAAGGTGCTCAGAACATTCACTGGATTAAACAAAATGGGAAAGACCTGAAGTTTGAAGTTCAGGAAACCATTATGAAAGTGTATCTGACAGAACCAATCAAGCCTAATTCTACGACTACTTTTACAATGGATTGGGATGCTGTGATTCCTATGCAGATCAGAAGAAGCGGAAGAAACAACAGGGAAGGAGTAGACATGACCATGACGCAATGGTACCCAAAAATTGCTGAATACGATTATGATGGCTGGGCCACTTTCGATTATCTGGGAAGAGAATTCCATGCACCGTTCTCCGATTTTGATGTTACCATTAAAATCAATAAAGATTATGTAGTGGGAGCAGGAGGAATTCTGGAAAATCCAACAGAAGTAAAAGGCTACGATGCCAATGCCAAAATAAAAACAGAAAAAGACAAGAAAGCGGTCTGGAAATGGACCGCAAAAAATATCCTTGATTTCGCATGGAGTGCAGACAGAGATTATTCTGTAGAAAGCTTCAATGTTCCGGAAGGCCCGAAAGTATATCTGGTGTATCAGAAAAATGATAAAACGAAAGCATGGGGTGAAGCTCAGCCTTATATCACGAAGTATTTCCAGATCATGAATGCTCACTTCGGAAAATATGTATATCCTACCTATGCATTTATCCAGGGAGGAGACGGCGGAATGGAATACGGGATGTGTACCATGATTTTAGGAGAAGCTAAAAGTGTTAAAGATTTGATGGGATTAATGGCTCATGAGGGGGCTCACTCATGGTATCAGCAGATGCTTGCTACGAATGAATCCGTGCGCCCTTGGATGGATGAAGGTTTTACAAGCTATGCGGAAGGCTATACCATGTATCAGTTATTCCCTGAAGATCTTCCGAATCCTTTTGTTGAAAGATTAGATGCTTATAGAAATTTTGTTAAAAAAGGAATTGAAGAACCTGCCGTTTGGTTAGGTGACCATCATGATAACGGTACATCTTATACCTATGCATCCTATGTCAAAGGAGAGTTGTATCTGGTGCAGCTTGGATATATTATGGGAGAGCAGAATCTTGCCGAAACCTTAAAGCAATATTATGACCAGTGGAGTATGAAGCATCCTTCAGACAGAGACTTCCTTCACATTGCACAGAAAGTTTCGGGGATGGACTTGAAATGGTTCCATAATTACTGGATCAATACGACAAAAACTATCGATTACGGAATTAAGGATGTAAAGTATGATGCGAAATCTACCACCATTACCCTGATTAATAATGGTCAGGTCCCGATGCCGATTGATTTTGGTGTGATGACTACCGATAAGAAAGTTGTTACCTATCAGATTCCGATGAATATGACCCACACATGGAAAGAAAAGGATATTTATGGTGAGTTTAAAACAATGCCTTACTGGCCATGGACTCAGAAAGAATATACCCTTACTATTCCTTACACAAAATCCCAATTGTCTGTCCTGGGAATCGATTTCAGCCAGAGAATTGCAGATGTGAATATGGAAAATAATTTTGTTGAAGTAAAATAATTATAAATATATCACATAAAAATCCACAGATGAGTCTGTGGATTTTTTTATTGTATTCCAAATTGCTGTACCATCCAGTGATTGGGATGATTTTGGGTAAGATCCTTCCTCAAATTTTCATCTTTGGTATTTAGATAACTGTAAACCTTTAAAGGAACAGAATCCGGATATTCTTTTAAACCGCTTGCGACCGTCATTTTCGCTTCTTCTTTTTTTGAGCCGCTATCTAAAGCCTCTGCTTTAAAAATGTAAATGATTGCCGGAAGCTTTCCATATACTTCTTTTGTTTCGCTTTCCAGAAGATGCATAGTTTCTATCTGAAACACCGGATTGGGGCTTTTTCCTTCTGCTACGGCCTGGCTGATATGCTGCTGATACATCAAAAAAAGATAAAGCAGGTGTATATTCTTGGTATTTGAATCAGAAACTGCTTTTCGAAGTTTGTGGGTAAACTCGGGAGTCATTTCATCATTGTCAGCCTGAAGATTTTTTTGATAAAACTCATCCATCAGATCATAAACTGTTTTATCCTGAGTATCAATTTTCGACTGACTCTTTATTTTTTGTAAAATGCTTGCCATTGAATTGCCGGATTGTGCAAAAACAGAGATGCTGAGACATAGTAAAGTACCGAGGATCAGTTTTTTCATGAGTTAATCAGAATAATTATAATGTGTTATTAAATATAGTGATTTGTTCTCAGGAAAGAAAAAATAAGTGTGTCATTGTAATTTAGTTGGATAATGACAGGTTCTTTTTTTTAAAATTATTAAATTTAGTGCCTCAAAAATAAGCAGGATTTCAATTTGTGCAATGAATTTCTTCTGAAAAATATGTCAATGAATTCAATCGTAATAAACGTAGGAAACAGCAATATCAGATTCGGTCTTTTCAATGGCGATAATTGTGATATTTCGTGGGTCATCAATACAAAACCTTACAGAACAGCAGATGAACTTTATGTACAGATGCTGATGCTCTATCAAACCTATAAAATTGATCCGAAAGAGATTGATAAGGTAATTATCGGATCCGTAGTACCTCAGCTTACCAAAGTAATGAGCTCCGGGATCAAAAAAATACACGGAACAAATCCTGTGATTGTTGACAGAAATACACCTTCCGGAGTGCAGGCTAAATCCAAGCAGATGGGAACCGATATCTATGCAAACCTGGTGGCTGCACACAATTTGTACCCAAACAGAAAGAAGATTGTCATAGATTTCGGAACAGCACTTACGGCAAGCTGTGTAGCAGAAACAGGGGAGACTTTAGGAGTAATTATCGCTCCGGGAATTGTAACTTCTCTGAATTCACTGATTAACCAGACCGCACAGCTTCCGGATATCGAACTGAAGAAACCAAAATCTGTTTTGGGACTGGATACGGTAACCTGTATGCAAAGTGGTATGGTATATGGTTTTCTCGGTATGGTAGAAGGCTTTGTCAGCCGTATCAACGAAGAAGTGAACGATGATTGTTTTGTAGTGGCAACAGGAGGAGTTTCCCATGTCTATAAACCTCTGACGGATAAGATTCATGTGATGGACAGGCTCCATACATTGAAAGGTCTGTATTTCCTCGGAAAAGATTTATAAATTTAAATGATTAAGGTTGAGGTTGAATCCAGCTGATACTTTAGTTCCTCAATCTTACAATTAATATAATGGAAAAATTTCCCGTACTACAAACCGAAAGACTGATCCTTTCACAGCTGGAAGAAAAGGATATCCCTTTTATCGTTGAACTTCTTCAGCATAGGATTTTTTCTGACCTTACCTCCAATATTCCTTATCCATACGTGGAAAATGATGCCAGATCCTGGGTGGAAATGTCAAAAGAGGCTTTTGAAAATAACACAGGGTATACGTTTGCTATCCGGAATAAAGAGGGGCAAATCATAGGAGCTATCGGGCTGCATGACAGAGATGATGATAAAGCTGAACTTGGCTACTGGATAGGAATTCCTTACTGGAACAAAGGGTATGTAACCGAGGCTGCAAAAGGGATAATAGATTTTGGCTTTGATGAATTGAAGCTCAATAAAATTTTTGCCACTCATTTCCTTCACAATCCTGCTTCCGGAAGAATTATGGAGAAAATAGGAATGAAGAAGGAGGCTGTTCTCATAAAAGAAGTGAAAAAAGACGGAGAATATTTTGATCTGGTGAGATATTGTATTTTAAAAGACTAAAACAGAAAGTCTTGCTATTTATAAAATTGAAAGGTAGTGTCTCACTAACTGTGTAAGTTAAAAAGTTATTCTGGAAAATTTTGAGCCCTCATAGCTCAAAAAATTTTACGGAAATAACTTTTTATTA